>USDP01000188.1 GCA_900553545.1 uncultured Eubacteriales bacterium
GGCATCCGCCGCTCCGAGCTGGTCGGCCTGAACCTGACAGACGTCTACGACGACCGCATCCGCGTCGTCGGTAAGGGCAACAAAGAGCGCATCGTCTATATGGGCACGGCCTGCCGCGAGGCCATCGACCGCTACATGGTGGAGCGGCGGCAGATCGTTCTCAGCGACAACCGCGCGCTCTTCGGTTCACGCGACAAGAACCGCATCAGCGTCAGCGCGGTCCATCGGCTCGTCAAAAAACACCTGCTCGAGGCCGGGCTGGACACAACACAGTTTTCCGCGCACAAGCTCCGCCACACGGCGGCGACGCTGATGCTTGCCAACGGCGTCGACCTGAAGACGCTGCAAGAGGTGCTCGGGCACGAGAATCTGAACACCACGCAGATCTATACACACATTGAAAACACGGACAAAAAGATCGCCGCCGAGGCCAATCCCCTCTCCAAGTTCAAATAGAAACACGGACTTTTCTGATTTGAAAAGTCCGTGTTTTTTATCATATCAGCCGCCAAGATAGGCTTTTTTGATTGCGTCGCTCTCCAGCAGCTCGTGGCCGCTGCCGCTGAGCGTGATCGAGCCGGTCTCCAAAACATAGGCTCTGTCAGCCACCTCGAGCGCCATCTGTGCGTTCTGCTCGACGAGCAGGATGGTCGCGCCGGCTTTGTGCAGCTCGCGGATGATGTCGAAAATCTGCTCGACCAGCAGCGGTGCCAGACCCATCGACGGCTCGTCCAGCATCAGCAGCTTCGGCTCACTCATCATCGCGCGGCCCATCGCCAGCATCTGTTGCTCGCCGCCGGAGAGCGTGCCGCCGATCTGCTTGCGGCGCTCCTTCAGGCGCGGAAACAGGTCGTAGACATGGGCCATATTGCCCTCAATCGTGCTGTTCGGGCGGGTATATGCGCCCATTTCGAGGTTTTCCTCGACGGTCATGTGCTGGAAAATGCGGCGTCCTTCCGGGCACTGAGCAAGTCCCATCTGGACGATCTTGTTGGGCGCAATGCCGCTGAGCGGCTTGTCCATGAAGGTAATCGAGCCGCTCTTTGGATGCAGCAGACCGGAAATCGTGTTCAAAACGGTGCTCTTGCCTGCGCCGTTCGCGCCGATCAGGGTAACGATCTCGCCCTCGTTGACCTCGAGCGAAACGCCTTTGACCGCATGGATCGCGCCATAGTAGACATGGATATCATTGACGGACAACAGCATCTTCTCAGCCCTCCTTCTTCTTGCCGAGGTACGCCTCGATGACGGCAGGATTGTCCTGAATGTCCGCCGGGGTGCCCTTGGCGATGATTTTTCCGAAGTTGAGCACACAGATGCCCTCGCAGATGGTCATAACAAGGTTCATGTCGTGCTCGATCAGCATAATCGCGATCTGGAACGTATCGCGGATCTTCACGATGTTCTCCATCAGTTCTGCGGTTTCCGAAGGGTTCATGCCGGCTGCCGGCTCGTCGAGCAACAGCAGACAGGGGTTCGTCGCCAGTGCGCGAACGATCTCCAGGCGGCGCTGCGCACCGTACGGCAGCGAACCGGCCGGATGTTCGGCGACCGCCGCCATATTGAAAATGCTGAGCAGTTCCATCGCGCGCTCCTTTGCGATGCGCTCACGACGCCAGTATTCCGGCAGGCGGAGGATCGCGGTGGCGGCGGAGTATTTCATTTCTTCGTTCAGCGCGATCAGCACATTATCCAGAACGGTCAGATTGCGGAACAGGCGGATGTTCTGGAACGTGCGGGCGATCCCCATGTGGTTGACTTCGATCGTGGTCTTCCCTGCCGTGGCGACGCCATCGAGCAGAACACTCCCGCGCGTCGGCTTGTAGACATTCGTCAGGAGGTTGAAGATCGTAGTTTTGCCCGCACCGTTCGGGCCGATCAATCCGGCGATCTCGGTCGCGCCGATGGCGATGTTGAAATCGCTGACCGCGGTCAGACCGCCAAAGTCAATGCCGAGATGGCGTGTTTCAAGAATCGGGCGGCGTGTCACATCGCGCTCGGTCAACAGGTTGGTATAGGGCTGCGGAACCAGCTTTGGATGTGTGTTATTCATGTTCAGCAGCCTCCTTTTTCGATTTTTTCACAAGGTTCGGCCGGAAGATCCGGTTCAAAACCGCCTCCAGCGTGCGCGACAGCGAGAAATCATAGCTGCCAAGCAGTCCCTTCGGGCGGAAGATCATCATGATGACCAGCGCCAGCGAGTAGACGACCATGCGGTAATCAGAGAACGAACGCAGCAGCTCCGGCAAAATGGTCAGCACGGACGCGGAAATGACCGAGCCGAGCATCGAACCCATGCCGCCGAGGACGACCATGACGAGGATCTCGATGGACTTCATGAACTTGAACGTCGAGGGATACAGCGAGCCAAGATACCCGGCATAGAGGCAGCCCGCGATACCGGCCAGCATGGCCGACAACACGAATGCAAACGTCTTATAATAGGTCGTGCGGATGCCGGAGCTTTCCGACGCAATCTCATCCTCACGGATCGAGAGGATCGCGCGGCCATGGCGGGACTTCATGATCGTGTGAATGATATAGCAGGACACGACGACGCAGATGAAGACCAGCGTAAACGAAGAATATTTCGGAATCCGCTTCAGACCGGCCGCACCGTATGTAAAGTCGACGCCGATCACGCTGTCAATGTTCGTCAGCACAACACGGATGATCTCGCCAAAGCCCAGCGTGATGATGGCCAGATAGTCGCCGCGCAGTCGCAGCGCCGGAATACCGATGATGATGCCAAAGATCCCGGCAACGACCGCGCTGATGAGCAGCGCGATCAAAATGAACGGAATAACCGCCGCTGTATTCCCTGCTTTCATCAGCTCCGCAGCTGGCACCGCCTTCATGAAGATACCGCCTGCATAGGCGCCAACGGCCATAAAGCCTGCATGCCCCAGCGGGAGCTGACCAAGATAGCCGGTCGCAATGTTCAGCGAGACGGCCAGAATGATGTTGATGCCGACCATGATGAGAATGCCGGTCCAGTAATTGGAGATGACACCGGCAGAAATCAGCGACGTAAACAGGAACCAGACTGCCACAATCAGCACCAGATTGATGACGTAGCGCAGCGGCATCGGAATACGAATCAGGGATGTGCCCTTCGGGGCAGAGGCTTT
>USDP01000189.1 GCA_900553545.1 uncultured Eubacteriales bacterium
CCTCGGTGCCCTTGACCAGCACGATGCTGGCCTTGACGACCTGCCCGCGCACCTCGTCCGGCGCGGCAGACACGCCGCACTCGAGCACGTAGGGCAGCTCCATGATGACGTTTTCAATCTCGAACGGCCCGATGCGGTAGCCGGAGGACTTGATGACGTCGTCCGCGCGGCCCACGTACCAGTAGAAGCCGTCCTCATCGCGCCACGCGAGGTCGCCGGTGTGGTAGAGCCCGTCGTGCCAGACGGCCTCGGTGCGCTCCTTGTCCTGATAGTAGCCGAGGAACAGCCCGCAGAAACGCTCGCGTCCCGCGGTGTGGATGACGATCTCGCCCGTGTCGCCGTCGGCGGTCGGGTTGCCGTCCGCATCGACAAGGTCGATGCCGTAGCCGGGGATGGGCTTGCCCATCGAGCCGGGCTTGAGCGGCTGGCCGACGAGGTTCGCAATGCCGAGCGTCATCTCCGTCTGGCCGAAGCCCTCGGCGATCTGCAGCCCCGTCGCCTTTTCAAACTGATAATAGACCTCCGGGTTCAGTGCCTCGCCCGCGGTCGTCGCGTGCTGGATGGAGCTGAGGTCGAAGCGGGACAGGTCCTGCTTGATCAGCATCCGGTACATCGTGGGCGGCGCACAGAACGTCGTGATGTTGTATTTGGCGAACATCGGCAGGATCTTCTCGGCGTCGAACCGGTCAAAGTCGTAGACGAACACCGCGCCTTCGCACAGCCACTGGCCGTACAGTTTGCCCCAGAGGGCCTTGCCCCAGCCGGTCTCGGAGATCGTGAAGTGCAGTCCGCCGGGCTGCACCCAGTGCCAGTAGCGGGCCGTGACGTAATGGCCCAGCGCATATTTGTAGCTGTGAACAGCGATCTTCGGATAGCCGGTCGTGCCGGACGTGAAGAACATCAGCATCGGGTCGTCGCCGCAGGGCGCGTCTGCCGTGCGCGTGTAGCGCCGGGAGAACAGGCCGTATTCCGCGTCAAAGTCGTGCCAGCCCTCGCGCTTGCCGCCGACGAGCACCTTCGTCAGATGCACGCCCGCGTCGGCCTCCGCGATGTCGACCTGATGGGCCGTGTCGCCGTCCGCCGTACAGACGATCGCGCTGACGCCCGCCGCCTGGAAGCGATAGGAGAAGTCGTGCTCCATGAGCTGGTTCGTCGCCGGGATGGCGATGGCGCCCAGCTTGTGCAGGCCAAGGATCGCGAACCAGAACTGATAGTGCCGCTTGAGCACGAGCATCACGCGGTCGCCGCGCTTCACGCCGAGCGACGTGAAATAGTTCGCCGCCTGACTCGAGGCGTCCTTCATGTCCTTGAACGTGAACCGCCGCTCGGTCATGTCGTTTGCCACATGCACCATCGCGAGCTTGTCCGGCTCGCGCCGCGCGAGGCCGTCCACGATGTCGAATGCAAAATTGAATTTGTCCTCGTTATGGAACTCCAGCCGCTCCAACGAGCCGTCCTCTTTTTCCACACCGTGGACGAACTGGTCGCAGAGCAGCTGCTGCTCCGGCGTCTCCTCCAGCGTCCGGGTGCGCACGGCGAATTCCTGCTCCTGTTCGCTGCTCGCCATGATCATTGCGAGGAACACACAGTCCTGCCCATCCACGGCGATCATGCCGTGCGGCGTGGAGCTCTTGTAGAAGATGCTGTCGCCCTCGTGGAGGACTTCCTCGTGTTCGCCGACGCGCACACGGAGCGTCCCCTTCACGACGAGGTCAAATTCCTGGCCGGCGTGCGTCGTGGTGTGGATGGGCTGGCTCTGCAGCTCCTTGGAATATTGATAGGTGACCCAATACGGCGTCGCCAGCTTCTGCCGGAACATTGCCGCCATATTCTGAATGGTGATGCCGTCCTCGCTGGCCGTCACCGGACCCATGCCCCGGCGCGTCACCGTGTAGCTCGAGAGCTTGGCGCTCTGGCCTTCGAGCAGATCGGTCAGCTCCACGCCGAACGCCAGCGCACACTTGTGCATGAACGTAAACGGGAAATCGACCGTGCCCTGCTCATAGCTGCGGTACTGCTCGACGCTGACCTCGGTCTTCTCGGCCATCTCCGCCTCGGTGTAGCCGACGATCTCGCGCATTTCGCGGATTCGCTCTGCGATCTCCATCAGCGGATTGGCGGCCGGCTTCTTGGTTTGCATCATCATAGTGGGTTCCTCCTGTGTTAAACTGTGTAAGTTACTTCGAATGAAAAAGCTATGGCCATCCGGTGGTGCATGCCCGGCGAGAGATTTTCCGGCAAGACAAGGTGAAACGGCGAAGGCGTACAGTCTGTACGTCGAGCCGGTTCTAACGCCGTATTGCCGGAAAAGATCCGCCGATTTACTGTCCGGTGGCTTGATCGATGAGGATGACGGCAACATCGCGATAGCTCCCGCCGTTATAGAGTGTCAGCGTGATGCTGTCCCCGGCAGTAAACTGGTTCTTGACGCGGTTCAGCTCGTCGATCGAGGTCACGCGTGTGCCGTTGACGGCGGTAATGATATCTCCGGCGGCGACGCCCTTGGCCTGCGCGTCCGACCCGTCGTAGACCGCGTTGATATAGACGCCCTCGGGCAGATTATAGTAGATGCGGAACGCAAGCGGCAGCGTGTCATAGCTGATGCCGATGGCGGGCCGACCGGCGACGTAGCCGTTTTCCATCAGCTCTTCCAGAATCGGCTTGGCCACGGCCATTGGGATGGCGAAACCAAGCCCCTCTGCCGTTGTGGAATAATAGCTGCGGAGTTTCATCGTGTTGATGCCGATGACCTGCCCGTAGCAGTTGATCAGCGGGCCGCCGGAGTTGCCGTTGTTGAGCGCGGCATCCGTCTGGATCAGCGTCATCGTCCGGTCGTTGACCTCAAGGTCGCGGTTGATCGCGGAGACGATGCCGCTCGTCATCGTGCCGCGCAGCTGCGCGCCGAGCGGATCGCCGATGGCGACGACGCGGTCGCCCACGGCCAGTTTGCCCGAATCGCCGAACTCCGCGGGCTGCAAGTCCGTCGCGTCCACCTTCAGCACGGCAAGGTCGCTCGCCTCGTCGCTGCCGATGATTGACGCCTGGAACTGCCGGTCGTCGCTTGTCTGGACGGCGATGACCTGTGCGTTTTCGATGACGTGGTGGTTCGTGATCAGATAGCCGTCC
>USDP01000190.1 GCA_900553545.1 uncultured Eubacteriales bacterium
ATTCAATTTTCCGCGTCCGATGCGCCTTATGCGCCGGTGACGAGCAGCCGGTAGAGCATCATCGCCGCCTGCGCGCGGCACTTTGTTGCAAAAAAGGTTTGGCGTTGTTTTGCTCCATAGCGAGTGTTTTCACGGAGGAATTCCGGAATGTGATCGTCGGAGGCTGCTCGATGCGAAATAAACAAATTGTGCTTGCAATTTTCTCAATGCTTCTGTTGCTTTGCAGCTGCGCGGCGCAGCCGAACATCGCGCCGCAGACGCAGGAACGGGAAACACCACAAGAAAAGGGGCCTGAAATGCCGGAATCGGCCTCGACGGCTGCAAACGAGCTGTTTCAAATGCTGCTGGACGCAGCCTGCCCAGCAGGGAGCGCGGTGCGATTCGGCGCGTGGCTGGATGCGCACCCAGACTACGCAGACACCGTGCAGGACGCATCCTGCGAATACGCGGCTATGGAAAACGGCACGGAGCGGGTGCGCTTTCTGAAAACGAATTGCGACCGCTTTTCGCGTTATGCCGCAGATGCGTCGCAAACCGTCGTCTATCAGCTCTGGCTCGTGGACGGCGAGGTTCGCGAGGGCGTCAGCGGCGCGCTCGAGCCGGCGCCAGCAGAATGGGAACCGGCGGAGTGGGAAAAGCTCGACGGGTTTTTCGTGGCGGAACCGCTCTGGACGATCGATCTTGCATCGCTGGATGGTTTTTACGCGCTGGCTCCTGCCGATGCAAACGGGACTGCGTCCGGCTGCGCAGCCCCGGACAGCGGCCTCTCGGTGTATTCCGATGGCTCAGTCACGCTCTGCTTCACGGAAGAAGCACCGGGCGGCCCGGAGATCCTGCTGCACATCCACGTACAGTCCGGCGATGCGGCATATTTGGGTGTGCGGCTCGGCGACCGTGTGGACGCCTTGGTCGAAGCATTGGAAACCCAAAACGCCGTCCCGGGCGAGCATTGGATCATCGACCACGACGACTGCGCTGCGGATGGCCCCGGCAAGTCCATCCGCTTCCCGGAAACGGACGGACGTATCACGGAGCTGTTCCTGTATGCTTACAGATAACCGCTGTGCCGAATTCCATGCACAGATTTAATCTGCGCATGGACGGATCGCGCGGATGGTATATCCGCCGTCGTAGGCATCGAGAACATATTCTTTCCGCGCGATCTCCCTGCCGTTCCCGTCCCGGACGGTCCCTTTGATCGTATATTCCGCACCGTTCGAGCGGATCTCCAGATCGTCCACAGAATACCTGCCGCCGAAGCCGCCGATGGCTGTGGTCACGACCGCGTCATACTGCGGATCATAGAGCGGATCGTCCTCAATCCGATAGATGTAGCCCTCATAATAGCGATCCAGTGTTGCGCAGATCAGCTCGTTCGGATAACAGTACGCCTGTGCGGACTCATTCCAGCATTGCAGCCGATCCGCTTCGTGCGCAAACAGCTGGAAGGAGGTGTACAGCTCCGCTTCCGTCAATTCGCTTGCATCCTCAAAATAAAGCCCTTCGGGATAGGCGATTTCAAGGCTGGACAGGAGCGTTTTGAAATCTGCGTCAGGCGCTTCGGCCGTATCCTTGGCGGCAGTATCGACGTTGGAAACAAACAGGAAATCCGTCTCGGTCGGCTTCAGCGTCACTTCGTACTGTCCGCCGCACAGCTGATACCGCAAGATCAGGCGCCCATCCTCCGTCCGCAACCCGGACAGCACCTTGCACCGCGCATCCAGATAATCGCTGTGGATCATATAATAGGCGTCATACCGCTCGAGATAGTGCATGCCGTCCAGACCGCGCATAGCCGTCTGCGCAAGGCCGATCCCGGCGTAGGTCTGCAAAACATCATCCATCTGCTGCGGCGTCACCTTGATAAGATCCAGATGTTCTGCGCTGGTGTCGAGCGCGTACAATGCGTCTCGCTCTTCCTCGCTGATGTCGTTCGCCGTTCCGGGAACGCCGTTATAAAAGAGCCTGTAGAGGTCGATGTCCCGAACATCCTGATAAGTGCTGCTCAGCATCATATTGCGCACCCCGGCCTCGCCGTCCAGATTGAAATAATCGTGATTGAACCATGCGATCTGCTCTGCGGAGAGTTCGCCGGGGTAATAGGTAATGTCCGCACGATAGGTGTCCAGCAGCCCCTCCAGATAGCGGCTTAGGTAGTCCAGCATTTCCTGCGGTGGATTGACCCTGGTAAATTCCAGCCCATGCTGCGCACAATACTCCTGTCCGAGCGCATCGCGCAGTTTTTGCCGCAGAATATAATGCGGCATCAGTTCCTCTTGCATGGAAAAGTGCTGCTCTATGGTGATCCCGGCGTTTTCACAGTAATCGTCGAGCATCTCCCGAACACCCTCTTCGTCCGCGTAGAGCTGGCGCTGGCCGTTCAGCTCATAGTTCACTTCCTCCTGCGTGACGGTAAGCCCCCTGCGTTCCGCCTCTTCCAGCATTGCAAGATTGCGCAGCCGCCGGTTCAGCGCCTGCGCATCACCGGCTGTCGTTCGGCCCTCCATGACGGTCATGATCTGCTTTTCGTAGTCGATCCGGCTCTGCCGGATCTCCGTGCCTTTGAACGCCGCAATGACCGGATCGTCGGTCCTGCCGGACGCTTCGGCATATGCCTGCCCCATGAGCTGCATTTGCGTACGGCTGCGGTTGGCGGAAATATAAATTCCAAGCCCGGCCAGAAGCAGGGACGCAGCAAGGATGATCGGAATGATCTTCTTTCGCATCATGATCCCTCCCAGACGGCGCGTCGTTTTCCAAGTCCCGTTTCTATGATAAACAACCGCCGTCCCGAAATGCAACAGATTTTCTGAATTTTGTCCGCATCATTCTAAAAGTGGTTGCAGATCCAAATTTGCATTGTCTTTTTGAACAGAGATAAATGGACTGGAGAATGGGGCGAATATGAAACCAATCGATTTGATCATTTGGGCTGGCCTGAGCACGTTGGGCGTTCTGGTGGAACAATATGAATGGCGATTCCTGGCGGCGGCGTTCCAGACGCTTGCGCTTGGCGGCGTTCTGCGCCGCGAGCGGAAGCTCTGGGAAGGGGAGGGGAGAACACGGAAATTTGGCTGGTATCTCTTAGACGATTTCGTTCTTTGGCTGATCCCGCTTTCCAGAA
>USDP01000191.1 GCA_900553545.1 uncultured Eubacteriales bacterium
GAGCCACTATGTCACGACGAAGGAGAAGATGGCGCGCGCGATCTGCGAGATCCGCAAGGAGTGCGACGAGCGCGTGAAATTCTTCACCGACAACGGCAAGCTGCTCGAGGCGCAGCGCATCGGCGAGCGCGTGAACTATGACATCGAAATGATGCAGGAGCTGGGCTATTGCTCCGGTATCGAGAACTATTCGCGCATCATCTCTGAGCGTGCGCCGGGCAGCGCGCCGATGACCCTGCTGGACTATTTCCCGAAGGATTTTCTGCTGTTCGTCGACGAGAGCCATGTGACGCTTCCGCAGGTGCGGGCGATGTACAATGGCGACCGGGCACGGAAAAAGTCGCTGATCGACTTTGGCTTCCGTCTGCCGTCGGCCTACGACAACCGGCCGCTGACGTTCGACGAGTTCCACAGCCGGATTGGCCAGGCTATCTACGTCTCGGCCACGCCCGCAGACTATGAGCGCGAACGCGCAAGCCAGATTGCCGAACAGGTCATCCGGCCCACAGGGCTGCTCGACCCGGAGGTCTTCGTCCGCCCAATCGAGGGGCAGATCGACGATCTCATCGGCGAGATCAACGCGACGACGGCGAAGGGCGAGCGGACGCTCGTCACGACGCTGACGAAGAAGATGGCCGAGGACCTGACGCGGTATTTGCAGGAAAACGGGATCAAGGTGCGCTATATGCATTCCGACATTGGCGCGATGGAGCGCATTGAGATCATCCGCGATCTGCGGACGGCGAAGTTCGACGTGCTCGTCGGCATCAACCTGCTGCGCGAGGGACTCGATCTGCCGGAGGTGTCGCTGATTGCGATCCTCGATGCCGACAAGGAGGGCTTTCTCCGGTCGGAGACCAGCCTGATTCAGACCATCGGCCGCGCGGCGCGCAACGCGGGCGGGCGCGTCATCCTCTACGCCGACAAGATCACCGAGGCGATGCGAAACGCGATGGACGAGACAGCGCGCCGCCGTCAGATCCAGCAGAGATATAATAAAGAACACGGCATTGTGCCCAAGACCATCGTCAAATCCGTGCGGGATCTCGATGAGATTTCGACGCCGGAGCACAAGGGCAAGGGCGGCGTGAAGATGACGAAGGCCGAACTCGACCGCGAGATCGCGAAGCTCGAGGTCCAGATGAAGAAGGCCGCGCAGATGATGGAATACGAGTATGCCGCCGTGCTGCGCGACGAGATCATCCGACTGCGCGGCGAGAAGCCGAAAAAATAGCAGCAAAAGGAGCGGCCAAGGGCCGCTCCTTTTTTCGAAGAATTGAGGGGCTAAAATGCGGGCGGCCAATGGTCGCCCCTACGTTTAGAATTGAGGGGGCCTTCGGTTATTTGGGCATGTGCATAATGTCCTTCAGGGCCGGATAGAGGGCAGCGTAGCGCGCCTTTGGATTCTCATAGGCGGGCTGTGTGGCCGGGTCGGGCGCGAGGCAGGCGCCGTCCTTGATCTTTTCGGCGGCCTCCTCAAGGTCGCGATAGAGTCCGATGCCAACGCCAGCGGCCGCCGCTGCGCCGAGGCTGGTGGCGTTATCGGAGAAAATAGACACATCTTGCAGCGTGACGTCACAGACGTCTGCGATGATCTGCTTCCAGAGCTTGGAGTGTGCGCCGCCGCCGATGATCTGCATGCGGTCGATGGTCTGCCGCTCGCGGAGGACGCCGGTGATCTGGCTGAGGCTGAAGGCCACGCCCTCGAGCACGGCGCGGAGGAAATGCTCGCGCTTGTGCATGGTCGTCATACCGAAGAAGACGCCCTGCGCCTGTTCGTCCATAACAGGAGAACGTTCGCCGTAGAGGTACGGCAGGTAGATCAGGCCCTCGCAGCCGGGCGCGACCGTGGCCGCGGCGGCGTCGAACGCGCGCGGCGTGACGACCTCAAAGATCTGCTGCGCCCAGCTGACCGAGCGGCAGGCGCTCATGGCCTTGCCGGAGACGTAATACGCCTGGCCATCCATGGTGCAGATATTAAAGACGCGGTGATCCGGGTCGAGGAACGGCTTGGCCAGCTGCGTGGAGATCCAGGCGCGGCTCTCAAGCTCCATGAGCACATCGCCGTTTTTCGCCGTGCCGCCGCCGACGTTGGCACAGGCCGACGTCCCGCCGCCGACCGACACCGGGATGCCCGCGCGCAGGCCGAGATGGCCTGCCGCTTCTTCGGTCAGATGGCCGGCAATCTCACAGCCGGTATGGACCGTGGGGAATTTGTCCGGGTCGAGATCGACGGCACGGAAAAAGTCCCGGTCGTAGGCGCGGCGGCTGAGGCTGACGAGTGCGCCGTAGGAGGCGTCGGAAAGGTCGGTCGAGTCGAGATTGCCGGTCAGGCGGTAGACAAGATAGTCCTTGGCCTGGAGAATTTTATAGGTCTGTTCGTAAAGCTCCGGCTGTTCATGGCGGAGCCAGACGCTCTTGCAGAGCGTGTTTTGGGCGATGAGCATATTGCCCGTCTCGCGGTAGAAATAGTCGCTGCCAAAGCGTTCTTGCAGCGTTTCGGCCCACTTCGCGGCCCGGCGGTCGCTGTAAATCATGGCGCGCTGGAGCGGCTGTCCGTCGCGATCCATCGGCAGGCAGCCCCACATGTGGCCGCAGATGCCAACGGCGTCGACGCGCTTGACATATTCGGGCACAAGCTCGCGCAGCATCAGCATCGCGCGCACGGCGCTCATCCACCAGTCCGCAGCGTCCTGCTCCACCACGCCGCCGACACGGCGGCGGGTGGGATAGGTGGTGGTGACGTTGCGCAGAATATTTAGATCCTCGTCCATCAGCGAAGCCTTCAGCCCGCTGGAGCCAATGTCAAATACCAGTAAAACGGTATGCAAGCCGTATCACCTCAAATAGAAGTCTGCGGATTCCCGCAACTCTATTCTAATATAAAAAGCGGAAAAAGGGAAATGCTTTTTTCAGAATTTGTATTCGAAATCCGTGGGGCGTCGTTCGATGATGCTGAAAATGATGCTTGTGCCGGGCTGGCAAATGTGGTATACTGTTGAAAAATAAGAGGAGGCCGCGGACATGGCTGAATTAGAGAGCAAAACGATCCATTCCGTTGCAAAGGCGATCCATCTTCTCGACCTGCTGACGGCGGGCGGACAGCCCGCGTCGCTGACGG
>USDP01000192.1 GCA_900553545.1 uncultured Eubacteriales bacterium
GCGATGACATTCATGTTCATCAACTCCTTCGCGGTTAGTCTGTCCCAAAAAGATTTTGTTATTCGAAATTGCCGGAATTTGCGCTCCGGCTGTTGAATTCTTTTGTTAAAACTGTATAATACTTTCAGGAGGATCATGCAATGTACATTACCTGCCTCGATCTTGAGGGCGTGCTTGTCCCAGAGATCTGGATCGCATTCGCGGAAGAAAGCGGAATTCCCGAGCTTCGGCGCACCACGCGCGACGAGCCGGATTATGACAAGCTCATGCGCTGGCGTCTCGGTATTCTGAAGGAGCACGGCCTCGGCCTGCCGGAGATCCAGGCGGTCATCGCGAAGATCGATCCGCTGCCCGGTGCGAAGGAGTTCATGGACGAGCTGCGCAGCCAGACGCAGGCCGTCATCCTCAGCGATACGTTTGCCGAGTTTGCCCAGCCGCTGATGAAAAAGCTTGGCTGGCCGACGATCCTCTGCAACAGCCTCGTCGTGTCCGCGTCCGGCGAAATCACCGACTTTACGATGCGCTGCCCGCAGTCCAAACTGACGACTGTCCGCGCGTTCCAGTCCATTGGCTACAAGACCATCGCCGCCGGCGACAGCTATAACGACCTCGATATGATCCTCGCCAGCCATGCGGGGTTCCTGTTCCGCAGCACGGAGCAGATCAAGGCGGATCATCCGCAGCTCCCAGCGTTTGAGACCTACGACGAGCTTCTGAACGGTATTCTCGGCGCAATGCGCGCCTGAAATTTTTCGCAAATCAAATGAGATAAGGGGATCGACTATGAACGCTTTTTTACCTGCTGACATCCTGCTCCCGAAGACCAACGAGATGGAAAAATGGGCCGTCATCGCCTGTGACCAGTTTACGTCCGATCAGGCGTACTGGGACCGTGTGCGCAAAAACGCTGAAGGCGCCGCCTCCACGATCAATCTGATCCTGCCGGAGGCCGAACTCGGCACCGAGATGGAGGCGGAACATACCGCCGTCATCAACAAGACCATGGCCGATTATATGAAAAACGACGTCTTCACGACGTATCCAAACAGCTACGTCTATGTCGAGCGCACGCTGGAGAACGGCTCCATTCGCGAGGGCCTCGTCGGCATGGTCGACCTCGACGCCTATGACTATACCCCCGGCGCGACGTCCGCCATCCGCGCCACAGAGCGCACTGTGCCGGAGCGTATCCCGCCGCGCCAGCGCGTCCGCCGTGATGCGCCCATCGAGCTGCCGCACATCCTGATGCTCTGCGACGACCATGACAAAGTCCTGATCGAGCCGATTGGCGCGAAGAAGGATCGTCTGAAAAAGCTCTATGACTTCGACCTCATGGAGGACGGCGGCCACATCACGGGCTGGCTCGTCGAGGGCAAGGATGCCGAGGCGTTCAACGACGCACTCACGCAGTATTCTGCGACGGTCGGCGAAAAGTATACCGGCCTGAAGGGGACGCCGATGGTCTTCGCCGTCGGCGACGGCAATCATTCGCTCGCGACGGCCAAGAGCTGCTATGAAGAGCTGAAGAAGAACCATCCCGGCGAAGATCTTTCGAACCATCCGGCGCGCTATGCCCTCGTGGAGCTTGAGAACATCCACGATCCCGCGCAGGTGTTCGAGCCGATCCATCGCGTCATTTTCAAGACTGAACCGAAGAAGCTGCTCACTGCGCTGGAAGAAGCCTGCGGCGGCAAGGAAGGGTTCCCGGTCAAGTGGTACATCGGCGGGGAGAGCGGCACGGTCGTGCTCGACAAAACCAAGGGCGAGCTGGCCGTTGGCATTTTGCAGCATTTCCTCGACGACTATCTGAAGAACCATGCGGGCGAGATCGACTACATCCATGACGACGATGCGCTCATCGAGCTGGCGAAGAAGCCTGACACGATCGGTTTCCTGCTGCCCGCGATGGAGAAGAGCCAGCTGTTCCGCGGCGTTATTGCCGACGGCGTGCTCCCGCGCAAGACGTTCTCCATGGGCCACAGCCGCGAAAAGAGATACTACCTGGAAGGCAGAAAGATCAAGTAATGGAAATCATCACCGAAAGCGCATTTGCAAAGATCAACCTGACGCTGGACGTTCTGGGCAAGCGCCCGGACGGCTATCATGACATCCGCTCCATCATGCAGACCATCTCCCTCCGGGACGATGTGGTCATCAATGTTGACACCGATGCCCCGTGGGCGGTGCATTGCTACCGTGAGGTCATCGAAGACCCGAAGGCGGAGCAGTCGGAAGTCCGGCTTGAAACAGACGGATTCCCACAGGATGCGGACAACCTTGCGTGGCGTGCTGCCGAGGCGTTTTTTGCCCGCACCGGCAAGCGGACCAGCGGCCTTGAAATTTTCATCAACAAGCGCATCCCGACGGAAGCAGGACTCGGCGGCGGCAGCGCTGACGCGGCGGCAGTCCTGCGCGGACTCAATCGCTATTATGGCGAGCCGCTTTCCATCGCGGCTCTCTGTGAGACGGGCGAGGCAGTCGGCAGCGACGTGCCGTTCTGCGTCCTCTGCGGCACGGCGCAGGTTGAAGGCCGCGGCGAGCTGCTGACGCAGATCCCCGGCGTGCCGGAGTTTTTCGTCGTTGTCTGCAAGCCGGACTTCTCCGTCTCCACGGCGGAGCTGTACGCGAAGCTCGATGAGGAATTCATCGAAAAGCGGCCGGATCACCGCGCAATGATGTCGAACCTGCAAAAAGGGGAGCTGCTCGGCGTCGGCGGGAGCCTCTGTAATGTGTTCGAGCCGCTGGTGCTGAAGGATCACTTCGACCTCAACTATATCCGCTCCATGATGATCACCTACGGCGCGTATGGCGCGCAGATGACCGGCTCCGGCTCCGCCGTGTTCGGCATCTACGACTCGTTCGAGTATGCCAGCGTTGCCTGTATGATGCTCAAGGAAAAATATTCCCAGGTCTTTTTGACGACAACAGTATAATTTTCAAAAAACAGACCAGACTTTCTATATTACATAGAAAGTCTGGTTGATTTTTATGAAAAAACGAATATTTTCTCTGTTTTTTGCTTCTGCATTGGCGATGGGACTGCTGTCCTGCGCATATTTGCAGACGCAGCAGCGGCAGCTTGCCGAAAAGCGCGGCTATCATCGCTAC
>USDP01000193.1 GCA_900553545.1 uncultured Eubacteriales bacterium
TTTCTTATTCCGTTTCGCGTTCGCGCAGACCCGCAACGGCTGAGATCGGCAGCGAGAAGCAAATCGCCCCGGCCTTCGTGCCCGGCCCGGCCTGCTCCTGAATGGCGCGCATGATGTCGGCCTTCTGGTCGGCGTAGGCCACGATGTAGACCACGTCCTTCTCATCAGCCAGACTGACGCCGAAGAAGCTCTCCGCGCGGCTCCGGCCCGTGCCCTTCGCGTGGAGGACCGTACCGCCGCCCGCTCCGGCGGAGCGCGCCGCATCCATCACAAAATCCGAATAGCCCTCGTTCAAAATCACGACGATCAGCTCGTGCGCAAATTCCATGCTCGGTTTTCCTCCCATTTCCCGGTTGTCTGTCAGATAGGCCAGCGTCCGCGCCCCGGCCACGCTCTTGAGCGGCACCGCCAGCATCACGCCGTTGCCCGGAATGTCGATCTGCATCCGCCGCTTCGCGTTTTTGAAGATCTGCTTCTGCATCTCCCCGTCGGCCACGGCGCTGACGATTGCCTTCGGCGTCGCGTCCAGTCCGTAGATCGACAGCGCCTCGCGCGGGGCCGTGCCCCGGCCGAGCTTCGTCAGCGTCAGGTGCAGCCCGGCGGCCTGATACAGCTCCGCCATCTCGCCCGCGCGGTCGCGGTCGGTGACCGCAATGATATAGTAAAGCTCCATCAGCACGCCTCCCATAGCTCGATGATCTCGCGCTCGTCATACGGCAGCGCCGCAGCCTTCTCCGCGCCGCGCTTCGACTTGAGCACGTAGATGCCGCCCATGGCCTGCACCGTGATCAGCGGCATCATCGCCACCAGCGCCACCAGTCCGAACGCATCGGTCATCACATTTCCGCCGAGCGCTTCGCTCGCGCCCATCGCGAACGGCAGCATGAATGTCGCCGTCAGCGGCCCGGAGGCCACGCCGCCGGAGTCGAATGCGATGGCCGTGAACGTCCGCGGCACGACGAACATCATCGCCAGCGCCACGGCATACCCCGGCACGAGGAACCAGAGGATTGAAATGCCCGTCAGCACCCGCACCATCGCGAGGCCGTTTGCCGTCGCCACCGCAATGGACAGGCTCAGGCCCATCGCCTTTGCCGAGATCGCGCCCGCGCTCAGCTCCTCGACCTGCTGGTTGAGGATATGCACCGCAGGCTCCGCGTCGATGATGAACCAGCCCATCACCATCGCCAGCGGGATCAGCAGCCATCGCTGCCATCCCGCGCCCATCGCAGCGCCGAGCACCGAGCCAAGCGGCGAGAAACCGACGTTCACACCCGTCAAAAACAGCACAAGGCCCACATAAGTATAGCCGATACCGACCAGAATTTTCAGCAGCGGCCACTTGTGCAGCCGCAGCGAAAACGCCTGGAACAGCAGGAAAAATACTGCGATCGGCGCCAGCGCCACCGCCACCTCCAGCAGCATGTGCGGGATGGCCGCGAGATAGCTGCGCCCGAGGACAACGGTGTTGCCCGCGTCGACGCTCGCGGTCTCCGCCGCGCTGCCGGAGCCGGACGGGAACACGAGGCTCAGGATCATCACAGCCATGATCGGCCCGATCGAACAGAGCGCCACGAGGCCAAAGCTGTCCGCCTTGGCGTTTTCGTCGCTTCGGATGGACGCCACGCCAACGCCAAGCGCCATAATAAACGGCACGGTCATCGGCCCGGTCGTCACGCCGCCGGAGTCGAACGCGATCGAGAGCATATCGCGGTCGATCACAAACGCGCCCACAAAAATCAGGATATAAAAGCCCAGCAGCAGCCATTTCAGCGAAATAGAGAACAGAATGCGCACCATGCACAGCATCAGAAACAGCCCCACGCCGACCGACACTGTCAAAATGAGCACTGTCTTATCGATGTTCGGCACATTCGTCGCCAGCACCTGAAGATCCGGCTCCGCCACGGTGATGGCCGCGCCGAGCAGAAAGCTGACCAGCAGGATCACGCCGAGCTTGTCATCTTCGCGCCGATCAGGCTGCCGATCCGCGTCATCGACATCTCCGCGCCGAGGCTGAACAGGCCGATGCCCGCAATCAGCATGGCCGACCCGATCAAAAACGCCAGCATCAGCCCGGATTCCACCGGAACCAGCAGCAGACACACCGCCAGCACAATCACCGTCACCGGCAGGACTGACGCTGCCGCCTCCTTCATTTTTTCCATCAGAATTTTTTTATGCATTTGATCCCTCATTCATTGTTTCTATGGATAGTTTACCATAAGAAGCAGCTCCTGACAAGTTAAGAAATTGTAACCAATGCGTGCAAAAAACACGGAAGCAGTACTTTACGAAGTCCGTTTTTTCCTGTAAAATGAACACATCAAACCTCAGAGGATTCTGCCATGATTTTTGCGAACTACCACACGCACACCACCTTCTGCGACGGGCGCGACACGCCGGAGCAGCTCGTGCAGGAGTCCATCCGCCTCGGCTGCCCGACCCTCGGCTTTTCCGGCCATTCCTACGCATTCTACGACGCAGCCTGTATGCCAAAGGAGAACATCCGCCCCTATCAGGCCGAGATCCGCCGCCTGCAATCCGCCTATTCCGGCCAGATTCGAATTCTCCTCGGCATCGAGCAGGAATATTACAGCGATGAGCCGACCGAGGCCTACGACTATGTCATCGGCGCCGTCCATAACTTGCGGCACGGCAGCGAATACCGCTCAGTCGACCATACGCGCGAGCGGCTGATTGCCATTGTGGACGACTGGTTCGGCGGCGACTGGTACGCAATGGTAGAGGAATATTACCGCCTCGTCGGCGATCTCTACGAAAAAACGCACTGCCGCGTCATCGCGCACTTCGACCTCATTGAGAAATTCAACGAAGCCGGAGAACTCTTCGACCGCACACACCCGCGCTACCGCGCCGCTGCGCTCGCCGCGCTCAACCGGCTGAAGTCCGCGCCGGTCCTCTTCGAGATCAACACCGGAGCCATCGCCCGCGGCTACCGCACATCGCCCTATCCCGATCCGTTCCTGCTCCGGGCCATGCAGGACGCCGGCGTCAAACTGATGCTGAATT
>USDP01000194.1 GCA_900553545.1 uncultured Eubacteriales bacterium
GAGCGAGGGCGCGCTGCGCTGTCTGCTGCTGCCGGTGCTGCGGGAGTTCCGTGCGTCCAAAATGCGGACAAAGCGCTGGTTTTTCTCCTTCGCCATCTTATTTTGTCTCCTTCGCGGCCTCGGTCAGCCCGGCGGCAAGACCGGCCAGGCCCTGAATCTCACTCGGAATGATGATCTTCGTGGCCTTGCCGTCGGCGACCTTCTGCATCGCCTCGAGAGCCTTGAGCTTGATAACCTGATCGTTCGGGGCCTGCGCGTTCAGCAGCGCGAGGGAATCGGCCATGGCCTTCTGGACGGCCATGATGGCCTGCGCTTCGCCGTCAGCCCGCAGGATCGCAGCCTGCTTCTCGGCCTCAGCGCGGAGGATAGCCGCCTGCTTTTCGGCGTCGGCCTTCAGGATCGCAGCTTCCTTTTCGCCTTCGGCGACGAGGACCTGGCTGCGCTTCGTGCCTTCTGCCTGCAGGATCGCCTGGCGGCGGTCACGTTCGGCCTTCATCTGCTTTTCCATGGAATTCTGGATGTCCTGCGGCGGCAGGATGTTCTTCAGCTCGACGCGGTTGACCTTGATGCCCCAGGGATCGGTCGCCTCGTCGAGGATCGCGCGCATCTTGGTGTTGATGACGTCGCGGGACGTGAGCGTCTGGTCGAGCTCGAGATCGCCGATGATGTTGCGGAGCGTCGTGGCCGTCAGGGTCTCCATCGCCATCATTGGGTGCTCCACACCGTAGGCATAGAGCTTCGGGTCGGTGATCTGGAAGTAGACGACGGTGTCGATCTGCATGGTGACGTTATCCTTGGTGATGACGGGCTGCGGCGGATAGTCGAGCACCTGTTCCTTCAGGCTGACCTTCTTGGCCACACGCTCCACGAACGGGGCCTTGAAGTGCATACCGACGGTCCAGACCGCAGAGAACGCGCCGAGCCGCTCGATGACATACGCGCGGGACTGCTGCACGACATAGATGTTGCGGACGATGACGATGAGCACCAACACGGCGACCACCAGTACGGGAATCCATTCCATAATTGTTCCTCCTTCTTTTCAAAAACGGGTGTATGTTTTGGCCAAATGGCAGGGTTTACAGGGTTTCCACAGGGACTTCCACGGGCCGGACGAAGAGCTTCGCGCCTTCGATGCGCGTGACCGTGACGACAGCATTTTCGGGGATGTTCGCGCCGGTCTCGCTCCGCGCCGTCCAGAGCACGCCGTCGACGCGGACGGCGCCGGTGGCGCGCAGGTCGTCGATCGGCTCGGTGACGAGGGCCTCGCGGCCGATGAGCCGGTCGGCATTGGTGCGCGTATGTTTTGGCGTGAGCTTCTTGCGCAGGATGGGCCGGAAGATGGCGAGCAGCAGCGCCGACACCGCGACAAACAGTCCGAACTGCCACACAAAGCCCAATCCGCACATCGCCGCGATCATACCCGCGAGCGCGCCGCCCATGAACCAGATGCTGACGAGCTGGATCGTCGCGGCCTCGATGCTGATGAAGGCCACGATCGCAATGATCCAGCCGATGATAAAGGGAGTCATTTTTCTGCACCTCCTTATAAATTTTAGTATCTTATATTTCTCCCGGCCTGTCAACTGTAACTTTTTTGTAAACCGGCCAGAAAAGGTTTGCTATTTCTTAGGGTTTTCTTTATAATAGAAAGTAATATGCCGCGCTGGCGGCGAAGAAAGCGAAGTTTGAAAGATGAAAGATTTGGAATTCTGCGTACCGTGTCTGTTCGGGCTGGAGGGCCTCGTGGGTGACGAGCTGAAGCGGCTCGGCTGCGAGGGCGTCCGCGTCGAAGACCGGCGCGTATTTTTTACGGGAGACTTTGCCGATCTGGCAAAGGTCAACCTCTGCTGCCGCATGGGCGAGCGCGTGATGATCCGCCTCGGCCATTTCCGCGCCATGAGCTTTGAGGATCTGTTTCAGGGCGTCAAGGCCCTGCCGCTCGAGCGCTTCATCCCGAAGGACGGGGCGTTCCCCGTCAAGGGCTACAGTCTGAACAGCCAGCTACACTCCGTGCCAGATTGTCAGGCCATCGTGAAAAAGGCGGCGGTCACACGCCTCGGCGAGAAATACGGCCTCGGCTGGATGCCGGAGACGGGCGCGGCCTATCAGATCCGGTTTTCGATCATGAAGGACGAGTGTGAGGTCTTTCTCGACACGTCGGGTGTCAGCCTGCACAAGCGCGGCTATCGCCAGATCGCGAATCTCGCGCCGCTGCACGAGACGATGGCGGCGGCGATGGTGAACCTTGCGCGCTATCGCGGACGGGATTTCTTCTGGGACCCGTTCTGCGGCTCCGGCACGATCTGCATCGAGGCGGCGCTCATCGCGCTCAACCGCGCGCCCGGCCTGCACCGGAGCTTTGCCGCTGAAAAGTGGAGCTGCGTCCCGGCGGAGGTCTGGCGTCAGGCCAGAACGGAAGCGATGGATCGCGAGTTCCGCGGGGACTATCACATTCTCGGCTCGGACATCGACCCGGCCTCGCTCGACATCGCACGCGAGAACGCGCGCAAGGCGGGCGTTGCGAAGCTCATCGAGTTCCGCGAGGCCGACGCGACGAAGATGAGCCTGCCGACGGACAAGGGCCTCATCGTCTGCAACCCGCCCTATGGCGAACGCATGCTCGAGCAGCGCAGCGCGCAGCGGCTCTATCAGGCGTTCGGCCGGCACATCAAATATGCCGACGGCTGGAAAAAATACATCATTTCCTCCGAGCCGGAGTTTGAGCATTACTTCGGCAAGCAGGCCGCCAAAAAGCGCAAGCTCTATAACGGCCGTTTGCAGTGTAATGTTTATATGTATTTCTAATATCCGTGTTTCCCTTTCCGGGGCAGGCATTGCCTGCACGAAGGCTCCCTTGTGTAAAGGGAGCTGTCAGCGGAGCTGACTGAGGGATTGTCTGGAAAAAACGTCACTGACAACCCCTCCGTCATTTGCTTTGCAAATGCCGCCGTCTTGCTGCGGCTCAGTCATGGCGCGGGTCTGACAGCCCACCGGGCTGTCATTCAACACCGCGCCGCCGCTTCGC
>USDP01000195.1 GCA_900553545.1 uncultured Eubacteriales bacterium
TGAGGATGAGCTGCTCGATCTCCTGCGGCAGCGCGTTCGGCTGAGACAGGTCATAGTCCTGCACGTCGGCCAGACGGACACGGATCTTGTCGCCGCCGAGGAAGAGGACGCCCGCGTTGCGGCTGTCGGCCATGTCCTCCGCCGTCTGGAAGAGCGTGAACTTGTCGCGGCACGGCTCAGAAGCGTACGGGCAGAACTGCGTGCAGTTGCCGCACTCGTTGCACATCTTGTCGATGTGCAGGATCTCGTGCCGCCCATCGGCCATCTTGATGACGACATTCGCGCGGTTCGGGCAGGAGTCGGCGCAGTTTTCGCAGACCGTGTTGCAGTCCAGGCAGCGCTTGCCCTCGCAGCACGCCTGTGAGGACTTCATCAGGATGCCCTTCTTCTCGATGGCCTGCGCCTTGCTCGGGTAGGCGGTCTCGGGGATCTCGTACGTCCAGGCCTTGCCGACGACGGCTTCAGCAAATGCCGCCGCGTCCGCAATGCCCTCGACCACGGTCGCCGGGCCGCGATGCGCGTCGCCCGCGCACCAGACGCCGTCCACATTGGTCTGGAAAGCGGGACCTTTGCGGCCCATTTCAATGCCGTTCGCGGCCATCAGCGCGCTGTCGACCTTTTCGCCGACGGCGGAGATGACGAGGTCGCACGGAATTTCCACAAATTCGCCTGTGCCGACCGGTGCGCGGCGTCCGGATACGTCCGGCTCGCCAAGACGCATTTTCTCGCAGCGGAGCACACCGTTTTCCTGCGCGACCGGAGCCGCCAGCTCGAGCATCTGGACGCCCTCGTCGATGGCGAGCTTCAGCTCATGTTCGTCGGCGGGCATTTCCTTCTTCGTGCGGCGATAGACGATGGTCGCGCTCTCTGCGCCCATGCGCTTGGCGACGCGCGCGGCGTCCATCGCGGTGTTGCCCGCGCCGACGACGGCCACATGACCGGTCAGGCACGGCTTGACCTGCTGCTTCATTTCCTTCATCCAACCGATGACGCCCTTGACGTTGCCCGGAATGTCGAGCTTGCCCGCCTGCCAGGCGCCGGTCGCGATCAGAATGTGCGTGTAGCCGAGCTTTTTCAGCTCGTCGACCGACGGAGCCGGTGCGCCGCACTTGACTTCGACGCCGTAGCGCTCCATCAGGGCAACATCCTTGTCGATGGCCTCATCGGAGATGCGGAACGCGGGGATGACGTAGCGCGGCACGCCGCCGAGCTTCGCTTCACGCTCAAAAATCGTCGTCTCAATGCCCGCGCGGCCGAGGAAGTAGGCCGCCGCGATGCCGGTCGGGCCGCCGCCGATAATCGCGGCCTTCTTGCCTGCGACCTTGGCCGGTGCCTTGATGGAGGCCATCAGCGCGCCGTAGCCGTGCTCTGCGGCGATGAGCTTCGTGTCGCGGATCTGGACGGACTCTTCGTAGAAGTTGCGTGAGCACTTTGTCTGGCAGCGGTGTGCGCAGATCGTGCCGGTGATGAACGGCAGGGCGTTCTTCTCGGTGATGAGCTTCAGGGCCGGGCCGTAGAGGCCCTTGCGGCACAGCTCAATATACTCGGGGATGTCCTGATGGATCGGGCAGCCGCCCTTGCAGGGCGCGGTGAAGCAGTCGATCCAGGGAACCTTCTCCTCCGACTTGCGGGAGGCGACGGGCTTGATGGGTTTGCGGTGGTGCGGGTCAGAGTGGCTCGCCGTGGAAAGAGCGGAGATCGCCGCGGAGTCCGTGCCGGCAAAGGCGCGGGAGGGGAGGCCCTCGACTTTTTCGACCATCTGCGCGAGGCGGTTGTATCCGCCGGGCTTCAGGATCGTGGTGGCCACGGTGATGGGCCAGATGCCCGCCGCGAACAGCTTGTCGCAGTTGAAGGCGTCCGCGCCGCCCGCAAACGAGATGCGCATCTTGCCCTCGAACGCGCGGGAGATGCGATTGCACATCTCGATGGTCAGCGGGAAGAGGCTCCGGCCGGACATATACATTTCGTCGTTCGGCAGCTCGCCGCGCGTCGTGTCGACCGGGAAGGTGTTCGAAAGCTTGAGGCCGAATTCCAGACCCTTCGAGTCTGCAAGCGCCTGAAGCCGGTGGAACATCGGGACGGCGTCCTCCCACTGGAGATCCCCATTGAAGTGGTGCCCATCAAAGACGATGTAGTCATAGCCCATTGAGTCGAGAATGGTGCGGGCGGTCTTGTAGCCGAGGATCGTCGGGTTACATTTGACGAACGTGTGCAGGCCCTTTTCGGTCAGGAGATACGACGCAATGCGCTCAATCTCCTGCGGAGGACAGCCGTGCAGCGTGGAGACCGTGACGCTCCGGGAAACGCGCGGCGAGATGTTCGCGATGAACTCTTTTTCCTCCGGGAACAGCTCGGTCAGCACTTCGAGACACTCTTTGAACTGCGGCGTATTTTCCGCATGCATCATGTTGTCGATGTAGCTGTTGACCTTTTCTCCCTTGATGCCCTCGAGATCATAGCCGACGGACATGTTGAACACGAAGCCGTCGGGATCGCCGAAGCCATAGACCTTGGAGAGAACCTTCAGCGCGCACCACGCCTTGATATACTCGTCCTGAGCCTGCCGGACCTCCAGCTCGGTCGACCACTCCTGGTTGTAGCCTTCGTCCGCGGCCAGGATGCAGGGACGCGGCACGCAGCGGGCTAGCTCCTCGCCGTCCATCTTCTGGACGGTCTTGACCTCGAAGAAGCGCGCACCGGCCATGTAGGACGCGATGATGTTCTGCGCCAGCTGGCTGTTCGGGCCGGCGGCGGGGCCGAACGGCGTCTCGATGCGCTCACCGAAGATAGGGAGCGTCTTGCCCGAGGCGTGATACGGCACGTGAACGCCGAAGATCTCGCCCTCGCGGGCGTATTCTGTGACGATCCAGTTCATCAGAGACCGGAACGGGATCGGATACATTCTTTCAGACATGAAATTTCCTCCTTGTAAATTTCAAAAAACATTTAGCGCCCCCATTTTTTTCTTTCTCTTTATAGAGAAAGAAAAGAACCGCCGCGCCCGGTGAAGAAAAGA
>USDP01000196.1 GCA_900553545.1 uncultured Eubacteriales bacterium
AATTTTATTTTATTTTTCAGTTCCCCATTGAGCGCGATGTTCTCCGCCACCGTCAGGTTCGGAAACACGGCAAAATCCTGGTAAATCACCTGGATGCCGCGGTTGATCGCGTCCATGGGCTTCATCTTTTCCACTTTTTCTCCATCGATCCAGATAGAGCCTTCATCGGCATTGTGTACGCCGGAGATCGCCTTGATCAGCGTAGATTTTCCACAGCCGTTTTCACCCAATAGAATATTTAAGCCTTTGTTTAAAGAAATAACGGACTTTTGGCAAGTGTTTTTGTACCCGTGTACAGACAAACGCGATATATACATTGTATCCTCCGTTTCATTCCGACAACTTTTGCTGCCTCAGGCTATCAGATTGCGCGACCTGCTCGTATGTATCTTGGCTGCTATTAACAATTATAGCAAAAGTGCTGGGTTTCTGCAATTAATGAGCGTAAAAATTAGTGCTATTTGTATTAGAACATGAAAAAAGTGTTTGCATGATTCATAACTATTCGACATTTATGATCTGAGCGATCAAACTGATGACGCCGATCAGCACAAGGCAGAATTGAAACAATTCACTGTATGTAACCATGTCACCCCCCTCTCTTGCGGAGGGGGCAGAAGTCCCCTCCGAGGAGGGGCAAACCGCCTACCGTGGTGTGGCAATGCCCTAAGGCTCTTTTCAGAGCATTTTCATTATACCACGGCAAAAATATTTGTCAATTTTCTCCTATTGCTTGCAAATCCCGCCTGTTTGTGCTATAATCAAACCAATAAAGAAACCTGAGACGTGAGCAGGGGAACAAACGGCCGACCCGCCGTCTTGTTTCTGTGCTCATTTTTATTGGAGGTGCGGCCATGGAACAGCGCTTTTACGACGCTTTGCAGGATTGCCCAATCATCGCGGCCGTGCGCGACGAGGCGGGGCTGGACGCCTGCCTGGCGTCCGATGTGCGCATGGTCTTCACGCTCTTTGGCGACGTCTGCTCGATCCCCACGATCGTCGACCGCATCCGCGCGGCCAATAAATTTGCCGTCGTCCATCTCGACCGCGTGACTGGCCTTGCCTCCAAAGAGGTCGCCGTCGATTTCATCCGGCAGAGTACGCGGGCCGACGGCGTCATCTCCACGCATACGAACCTCATCCAATACGCCAAAAGCCTCGGCCTGTTCACGGCCCTGCGCGCATTTCTGATCGACTCCATCGCGCTCGACAATCTCGTCGCGTCCGGCCGTATCCGCCCGGACGCGCTCGACATTCTGCCGGGGTTGATGCCGCCGATGATCCGCCGCGTGCGGGAGCAGACAGGACTCCCGGTGCTGACCGGAGGACTCATCACGCAGAAAGCGGAGATTTTGCAGGCATTGGAAGCCGGAGCGCTCGCCATATCCACCACAGACCCGGCCGTATGGTCGATGTAAGGAGAATGACTATGCCAAAGTACATGATGGCCCTCGATTCGGGTACGACGTCCAACCGATGTATCCTCTTCGACCGCGCGGGGCGGATCGTCTCCGTCGCGCAGCGCGAATTCACGCAGTATTTCCCGCAGCCCGGCTGGGTGGAGCACGATGCCAATGAGATCTGGGCGACGCTCCTCGGCGTCGCGGTCGAGGCGATGCAGATGGCCGGAGCTGCGGCGGCGGACATCGCCGCCATCGGCATCACGAACCAGCGCGAGACAACCATCGTCTGGGACAAGGCCACCGGTGAGCCGGTGCATCATGCCATCGTCTGGCAGTGCCGCCGGACGAGTGAATATTGCGACGAGCTGCGTGCCCGCGGCCTGACCGCCCGTTTCCGGGAAAAGACCGGCCTTGTGCTCGACGCCTACTTCTCCGCGACGAAGCTGCACTGGCTGCTGGAAAACGTCCCCGGTGTGCGCGAACGTGCCGCGAAGGGCGAGCTGCTGTTCGGTACGGTCGAGACGTGGCTCATCTGGAAGCTGACCGGCGGCCGCGCCCACGTCACCGACTATTCCAACGCCTCGCGCACGATGCTCTTCAACATCAACACGCTCGACTGGGACGAGGAAATTCTGGCCGAGCTGAACATCCCGCGCTCCATGCTGCCAAAGCCGCTGTCCTCCAGCGGCCTGTTCGGGACGACCGACCCGTCGCTTCTCGGCGGCGAAATTCCGATCACCGGCGCGGCGGGCGACCAGCAGGCGGCCCTCTTCGGCCAGACCTGCTTCCAGCCCGGCGAGGCCAAAAATACCTATGGCACGGGCTGCTTCCTGCTGATGAACACGGGCGAAAAACCGGTCTTCTCGCAGAATGGCCTCGTCACCACGATCGCCTGGGGCCTCGGCGAGAAGGTGACCTACGCGCTCGAAGGCTCGATCTTCGTCGCCGGCGCAGCCATCCAGTGGCTGCGCGACGAGATGAAGCTGATCGCGAATGCGGCGGAGTCCGAGGCGGTCGCGCAGGAGGTCACGGATACGAACGGCTGCTACGTCGTCCCGGCGTTCACGGGCCTTGGCGCGCCCTATTGGGATCAGTACGCGCGCGGCGCGATCGTCGGCCTGACGCGCGGCTGTAACCGGGCGCACATCGTCCGCGCCACGCTCGATTCGCTGACCTACCAGACCTACGACGTGCTGAACGCGATGCGCGCCGACTCCGGCATCGCGCTCGCGAGCCTCAAGGTCGACGGTGGAGCCAGTGCCAACAACTACCTGATGCAGACGCAGGCGGACGTCATCGGCGCGCCGGTGCTCCGGCCCACGTGCGTGGAGTCCACGGCGATGGGCGCGGCCTATCTTGCGGGCCTTGCGGTCGGCTTCTGGCGCGATCAGGCGGAGATCCGCAAGATCTGGGCCGTCGACCGCACATTCGAGCCGCAGCTCGACGCAAAATCGCGCGACGCGCGCCTCCATGGCTGGCATCGCGCCGTCCAGCGCGCTTTCGACTGGGCAAAAGAAGAGTAACATTCGCGCCCCCAGTCTTTTTCCACTGCACCTTGTAGGGGCCGACGACTCTGTCGGCCCGTAGGGCAGTACGATCTCGCCGAAGG
>USDP01000197.1 GCA_900553545.1 uncultured Eubacteriales bacterium
AAATGCCTGCGGGCATTCCGAGGCGCGGCATGTCATTCACTCCCGTGCCCCCGCTTCGCGGCCCTTTACACACGGGAGCCTTTGGGCGGACAGGGTCGTCCGCCCCTACATTCAAAGTCGATGGTGCAGCGGGGAGGAATGGGGAAGAATTCATGCAAACTTTACAAATGGTGCTTTACTTTCGAGCGTTAAAGTGCTAATATGAATAGACAGAACAGAAAAGGAGCATTTTGCCTTGAATAATCGAAACAAGCGTTCCAATCCGGAGAGCGGACTGTACCACGCGATCTTGCAGCTGCGGGATCTGAACGAGTGCTATGACTTCTTCACCGACCTCTGCACGGCCGGGGAGCTGAAGGCCATGGAACAGCGATTTGAAGTGGCCAAGCTGCTGAACGAGGGCCTGATCTACAACGACATTCTGGAGAAGACCGGCGCGTCCAGCGCGACGATCAGCCGCGTGAACCGCAGTTTGAACTACGGCACGGACGCCTACCGCACGATCTTTGCGCGGCTGGCTGAGGAAGAAAAGTGAGCGCCTACGAGGCGCTCGCCGCGTCATATGACGCGCTGACCTACGACATTCCCTACGAAAAAATACTGCAATTCTGGGAGACGCTGCTCAAGCGGTACAGGCTCCGGCCCGAAACGGTGCTGGATCTGGCCTGCGGCACCGGCTCCCTCTCTGTGCTTCTGGCGGAGCATGGGTATCGCGTGATCGGTGTGGATCTTTCGGAGGAAATGCTGGCCGTGGCGGACGAAAAATGCTCGCATCTGGCGGAAAACCGGCCGTTTTTCGTCTGTCAGCCGATGCAGCGGCTACGGCTGCCGGAGCAGGTGGACAGCGTGATCTGCGCGCTGGACAGCCTGAACTATGTGACGCGACCGGCGGATGTGCAGAAGACGTTCCGGCGGGTGCATGATGCGCTGACGCCGGGCGGGCTGTTCCTCTTTGACATCAACACGCCCTATAAGCTCGAAGGGTTGGCAGGGCAGACGTTCCTCGACGAGACGGAGGACACGTACTGCGTGTGGCGGACGGAGTTCGATCCGAAAAAGCGGCTCTGCTATTACGGGATGGATCTGTTTCAGCGGGACGGCGAAGTCTGGGAACGGTCGTTCGAGGAGCATATCGAGTATGCGTACACGGCGGAGGAGCTGACGGGATGGCTCCGGGAGGCTGGATTTACAAAAATCGACGTCTTCGGCGACCGGAAATGCCGCGCGCCGAAGGAGGACGAGCTGCGCGTTTATCTCGCGGCGAGAAAGGAAACGACATGAAAGACGAACTGGTACGCGCGATGACGAAGGACGGATGGGTGAAGGCCGTGGCCATCACCTCGACCGGGATCGTGGAGCGCGCAAGACAGATCCATAAAACGCTGCCGACGGCGACGGCGGCGCTGGGGCGTTTGCTCAGCGCGGCGTCGATGATGGGCAATATGCAGAAGATCGAGGACGGGTCGATCACGTTGCAGGTCAAGGGCGGCGGGCCGCTCGGGACGCTGTTGGCCGTGTCGGATGCGGAGGGAAACGTCCGCGGTTGGGTGGAAAATCCGCAGATCAGTCTGATGGAAAAGCACCGCGGCAAGCTCGACGTGGGCGCGGCGGTCGGCACGGACGGAACGCTGACAGTCATCCGCGATCTGCGGATGAAGGAGCCATATGTCGGGAGCGTGCAGCTCGTGACCGGCGAGATCGCCGAGGACATCACGGACTATTTCGCGCGGAGCGAACAGACGCCGACGGCGTGTGCGCTGGGTGTGCTGGTGGACACGGATCAGTCGGTCAAGTGCGCGGGCGGATATCTCGTACAGCTGCTGCCCGGAGCGCCGGACGAGGTCATCGATAAGATCGAGGCCGGCATCCGCGCGGCGGGCAACGTCACGGAGATGATGGAAGATGGGCTGCCAGGCGCGGCGATTTTGCACACGGTGCTCGGGGCGTTTGAGCTGGAGATTTTGGAGCGGACGCCTGTGGAATACCGCTGCTATTGCAGCCGCGAGCGCGTGACGCGGACGCTGATCAGCCTCGGCGAGAAGGAGCTTCAGGACATCGTCGACGAAGGGGAGACCATTCACATCGACTGCCAGTTCTGCGACCACATCTACGACTATACGCCGGAGCAGGTCGCGGAGCTGCTGGACGAGCTGCAGCGCGAGGACTGAATATGCTGGAGACGCTGTTTTCACAATTTGACAATCTGCTCGTGCTCGACACGGAAACGACGGGCATCAACTGCCGCACGGATGAGATTATCGAGCTGGCGGTGCTGCGGTTGACGCAGGAGGGCGGGACGCTCCACCGGGAGGAGATGGACGAGTTCATCCGTCTCTCGCCGGGCAGAAAGCTGCCCGCGATGATCACGAATCTGACAGGCATCACGGAGCAGATGCTGGCGGATGACGGGCTGGAAAAGCCGGTCGTGGCGGAGCGGTTCGCGGAGATGCTCCGTGCGGGGCGGACGCTGATCGTGGCGTACAATGCGCAGTTCGACCTCTGCTTCCTCTACTTTTTCCTGCGGGCGCACGGCATGGCGGATGCGCTGCGCGGCGTGAAGATGCTGGACGCGATGACGGTCTACAAGGACCGGCGGCCCTATCCGCACAAGCTGGCGAACGCCGTAGAGGCGTACCGCTTGCAGACGCAGAACACGCACCGGGCGATTGACGACGCGACGGCGACGCTGGAACTGCTGGAGGCGATGGAGGCGGAATGCGCCGATCTGGAGCGGTATATCAATCTGTTTGGCTACAATCCGCGCTTCGGCGCGCCGAAGCCGGCCATCGGATCGATCATCTATAAGCCGCAGGGCTATGACCGGATGGGAAAGCTCTACGAAGAAGAACTCACATTTGTCTGAATGATGAATCAGGAAAGGCCCCTCCGATGGAGGGGCCTTTTTGCTGCGGTGAGGGTGAAGGCCGATGAGTACCCGCAAGGGGCAGGCCGCATCTGTAACGCTCCTTCGTCGCGA
>USDP01000198.1 GCA_900553545.1 uncultured Eubacteriales bacterium
TAAGGAGAGTGTTTCGGTTTGACGACCAGAACGGTGATTTATATGCTGCTGGCCATGGGGCTGGCGGCGGTGGTGTCGTTTTTGGCGACGCCGCTGGTCAAGACGCTGGCCTATAAGGTCGGCGCGATCGACGTGCCGAAGGACAACCGGCGCATGCACAAGGTACCCATTCCGCGCCTCGGCGGTCTGGCTATTTTCCTCGCGTTCCTGCTGTCGACGCTTGTGTTTGCGGACATCGACCGGCAGATGCAGGGCATCCTGCTCGGCGCGGTGATGATCGTGGTGCTCGGCGTGATGGATGATATCATGGCGCTCAAGGCCCTGCCGAAGCTGATCGTGCAGATCGCGGCGGCGGGCGTCGCGGTCTACTACGGCTGCCGCATCCAGTTTTTGTCGAATCCGAACGTCTTTTCGGACATGACATATGTAAACCTTGGCTGGCTCTCCGTGCCGATCACGATTATCTGGATCGTGGCGATCACGAACGCGGTCAACTTCATCGACGGGCTGGATGGACTCGCCGTCGGCGTGTCGGCCATTTCGACGGCGTCGCTGATCGTGATCGCGCTGATGGTGGCGGAGGTCAATATCGCGATCATCCTCTGCGCGCTGTTCGGCGCGTGCCTCGGCTTTATCCCGTATAACTTCAACCCCGCGAAAATTTTCATGGGCGACACTGGCGCGACGTTCCTGGGCTACATCCTTGCGACGCTCTCGGTGACGGGCCTGTTCAAAATGTATGCGATCATTTCGTTCGCGGTGCCGTTTTTAATCCTCGGCGTGCCGATCTTCGACATCTGCTTCGCCGTGCTGCGCCGTGTGGCGCATGGGCAAAGCCCCATGCATGCCGACCGCGGCCATATCCACCACCGCCTCATCGACATGGGTTTCTCGCAGAAGCAGTCGGTCGCCATCGCCTATATGCTGACGGCCATTCTTGGTCTCGCCGCTGTGCTGCTGACGTCGTCCGGCGAGCTGAAGGCGCTGATTCTGATCGGCGCGGTCTTTGTGGTGAGTATGATCGGCTTCCGCCTGATCTTCTCCAAACAGGAAAAGCCCGCGGAGGATGCCAAGCAGGAACCGCAGCCCGCAAACGCAGAACCGGCAACCCAGCCGGAACAGAGCGCAGATCCCAAGCCGGCAGAAGCGTCGGAGGCGGATGCGCCCAAGGAGGAACCACATGGAGAAAATTAAGGTCATGTCCGTCTTCGGCACGCGCCCCGAGGCCATCAAGATGGCCCCGCTGGTCAAGGCGCTGGAGACGTGCGACGCCATCGAAAGCCGCGTCTGCCTGACCGGGCAGCACCGCGAGATGCTCGATTCCGTCATGCAGATCTTCCATCTGCACGGCGATTTTGATCTCGACATTATGGAGCAGCGTCAGACGCTCTCCACCATCACCTGCAAGACGCTCCTCGGCATGGAGCGCGTCTTCGAGCAGGACAAGCCCGATCTCATTCTCGTCCATGGCGACACATCTACGACGTTCGCCGGGGCCCTGGCCGCGTTCTACCATCAGGTCAAGGTCGGCCATGTGGAGGCGGGTCTGCGCACGTGGGACAAATATTCCCCGTTCCCGGAGGAGATGAACCGCACGCTCGTCGGCGACATTGCCGACCTGCACTTCTCGCCGACGAAGGCCAACGCCGAAAACCTCAGGCGCGAGAGCATCATGGGCGACATTTTCATCACCGGCAACACCGCCATCGACGCCATGCGCTATACGGTGCGCCCGGACTACAAATTCTCAACCGCCATCCTCAATGAGCTGGATTTCGCGCATCACCGCGTCCTCGCCGTCACGTGCCACCGGCGCGAGAACTACGGCGAGCCGATGCGGAACATCATGCACGCTATCCTGCGCCTCGTCGAGGAAAACCCGGATGTCGAGGTCGTCTATCCGGTGCATCTCAGCCCGGTCGTGCGCGAATGTGCGTTCCCGATCCTGGGCAGCCATCCGCGCATCCACCTCATCGACCCGATCGACGTCGAGGAGATGCACAACCTGATGGCCCGCTGCTTCTTCGTCCTGACCGACTCCGGCGGCTTGCAGGAGGAGGCCCCTGCGCTCGGTAAGCCGGTGCTTGTCATGCGCCGCGAGACCGAACGGCCCGAAGCCATCGCCGCGGGCACGGCGAAGCTCGTCGGCGTGGAGCAGGAGACCATTCTGCGAGAGGCGAATGAGCTGCTGCACAGCGAAGCCGCCTACGCCAAAATGGCAAAGGCCGTCAACCCCTACGGCGACGGCCATGCCAGCGAGCGCATCGTTCAGGCGATCCTGTGGCACTTTGGCCGCACAGCGGATCGTCCCGGCGATTTCTGCGCGCAGTAACAGCAAAACGAAAGGCAGCACCACACAACGTTCCGGGTTGTGTGGTGATGCCTGTTTCCAACCGATTTCAAGATGTAAGGGGTGACGACAGTGGAAGACAAGCGCAGAGATCTGCGGATGCTTGCGGCGGCGTGCGCCGCGGCGCTGCTGGTCGTCGCCGTTCTGGTTCTGCTGTTTATATCCGGGCGCAGCGGGCGGAAGCACGACGAGATCGTCCTGCCCGAGAGCCGCCCGGCCCAGGAGCAGGAGGACACGCCGCGCGAGGAAGAAAGCGTCCTGACCGTCACGGCGGACAACGTTCAGACCGTGCTGCAAAGCATGACGCGCCTCTCGGCCTTCCACCAGACGTTTACGGTGACGCGCCGCTCCGGCACGCACACGCGGACGGCGGTCGTCGACGTGTGGGCCTCCGGAGGCCGCGTCCGCGCCGAGAGCACGGACAGCTTCGAGACGCGCTATCTCCTGACGGACGGCGAGACGGTCTGCATCTGGTACGAGGGTGAGACGCCCGCGGCCTTTTCCATGCAGGACGGAGCCACGTATGAAGACCTTGCGGGCCTTCCAACCTATGAGGACATCATCCGCCTCCCGTCCGCTGCCATCCGCGAGGGCGGCTTCCTGGCCGACAGCCAGACGG
>USDP01000199.1 GCA_900553545.1 uncultured Eubacteriales bacterium
TCAGCTGCAATAAAATGTCCTTTGTTTCCATAAACTCATCTCCTCTGGGACAGTTTACCATGCTTTTTGCCTCAACGCAAGCAACCCGCCGTTTCCCCCGCCGCAGCGGACAAGCTCCAAAATAGAGGTATCATTCTGAGCCAGCCCGCAGGCTGGTTCGCAATGACACTCCTTTTTAGATTTTGCCGCCCGATAAATCCTCAAAACAGCAAGCAGATTCCCGCCATCGCCGCGCTGACCGGCACATACAGCGCAAAATGCAGCGCATGCGTCTTTTTGTTGTATCCGAACAGCTGCGGACCCACAACGCCCTTTACCTCCGGATAAAAATGCGGAAAGAAGTTCGAATGGCAGAGCAGTACCCAGTCAAAAAAGCCGATGTCGTACAGCTCCATGATGTAAAGCATCGCCAGAAACCGCACAAAGAATCTCCAGAACCCGAACCCGTTCCGCACCCCGTCCCATGCAGCGAGAACGACCGCCCCGGCGAACAGCAAAATCGCAACAGCGCGACGAACCAGCCGAGCAGCCGCGCCCCGCGGAACCGTTCTTTCTTCCGTGCCGGGACTGCGTCAAACACTTCCTTCGGCGCGGAGCCGAAAAACCGCTTCTCCTGGATCAGCCCGACCCCGGCATACAGCAGTAGAAAATACGCCGCCATGAGCATCCCCGCCGCAAGCGCCGTCATGCTCATCCTCTCCCCTCCGCAATCGTTTTGCTTTTTCAATATTTTCACCAGCCGCCGTCATCGCCGCCGCGCACGCCACTCTTGCATTGCTGCGGTAAAGTCTGTATAATAAAGTCAATGCTTTTCGCGCGGCTTCCAGCTCGCGATCTGGTGCAGCACCGCGATCAGGCCGATCCCGGCCGCCAGCCCGAAGGCCCATTCCGCCGTCAGCTGGCCATAGTGCCGCATCGTCGACAGCTTGTTCAGCACCAGCGCGGACATCATATAGTAGACATAGCTCCCCGGCACCAACGGGATCAGCGCCGGAATGAGGAAGATCGTCGCGGGTGCGCGGGCGAGCTTCGCCGCCGCCTCGGCATACGCGGCCGACGCCGCGCCGACCAGCACGAGCAGATAAAACGTGCTCTCGATCCGCCCCTTCAGCAGCAGATATACGCCCCAACTCAGCATCCCGCCGAGCGCCGCGGGCAGCAGCAGCCGCCGCGGCACATTGACCAGCAGTGCATAGCCCGCCGTGGCGAACAGCGCCAGAAATAACTTCAGTGCCATACTCTCACGCTCCAAACAGATAGATCGCGCTGCCGAACCCGATGGCCAGCATCAGCGCCAGCAGCAGCGATTCCGCCAGCCGCAGCAAGCCCGAGATCGTGTGCCCGACCAGCATATCCCGCACCGCGTTCGTCAGCGCCGCGCCCGGAATCAGCAGCATAATCACGCCGATGGACATCTTGTCCACCGCAAACACATCTGACAGCCGCCCCGCAAGGCAGATCACCGCCCCGGCGAGCAATCCCGTCAGCAGCTGGAAAAACGCCCCGTTCCGGAACACCGGCATCACCTTCCGCTGCATCCAGCAGACCATCGCCCCGACGGCCCCGGCGAACAGCGCGTCCGCGATCCCGCCGCCGAGGAACAGCGTAAAGCCCAGCGCCGTGAGCACGCTGCCGAGATAGCTCCGCAGCGCGCTTGGCCTCTTTTCATCGATGGCGCAGAGCGCCTCGTGCAGCTCCGCCGCTGAGACCGGCGCGGCGCACACCTTGCGACTCAGGGCGTTGAGCGCCTCCAGCTTTACAAAATCCGTCGCGGGGCTTCCGGAGATGCGCCGCGTCTGCGTCAGCTCGGCCCCATCGTCAAAGAGCACCGTCAGCACAATGTCCGACGTGATCACGAAAATGTCGACCCGCTTCGCGCCATACGCGCGCCCGAGCCGCGTCATCGTGTCCTCGACGCGGTTGATCTCCGCGCCGCATCCCAGCAGCATCTCGCCCATCTTCAGCAGCTCGTGCAGCACCCGCTCGTGTGCCTCCATGCGCACCGCCCCCCTTTCCGATTATCGTTCCCAGAATAGCCATTTTATCAGATACTACCTGATTGTCAAGGGAGATCATCTATGAACTATGCGACAATTAAGCCGTGGGACATCGCAAATGGACCCGGCGTCCGTGTCAGCCTCTTTGTTTCCGGCTGTACGCACCACTGTAAAGACTGCTTCAACCCCGAGGCGTGGGACTTTGACTATGGCGAGCCGTTTACCGAAGCCGTCATGGACCACATTCTGGACCTGCTCCGCCCCGACTACATCCGCGGCATCACCTACCTCGGCGGCGAACCGTTCGACCCGCACAATCAGCCCGGCCTTCTTGCGCTCACGCAGAAGATCCGCGCCGCCTACCCTGAAAAATCCATCTGGTCGTTCACCGGCTACGTCTACGGCCAAAATCTGCCGCAGCTGCCCGGCGTGACCGACGCGCTGCTCGCGGGCCTCGACGTCCTCGTCGACGGGCCGTTCATCGCCGCCCGCAAAAATCTCGGTCTGCGCTTCCGCGGCTCCGACAACCAGCGCCTCATCGACCTGCCCAAAACCCTGAAAACCGGCGCCGTCGTCCTCTGGGACGAGACGCAGTAAGGAGACCACCATGCCGAAAATCAAGATCCACTACTTCTCTGCCGACGCGCCGCGCTTGAAAATGACCGACAAGGGCGACTGGATCGACCTCTATTGCGCCGAGACGATGGAACTTCACGCGGGCGACTTTGCCCTCGTTCCCCTCGGCGTTTCGATGCAGCTTCCCGCCGGCTACGAGGCCCGCACCGCCCCGCGCAGCTCCACATTCAAACGCTGGGGCATCCTGCAGGCGAACTCCGTCGGCGTCATCGACAACAGCTACTGCGGTACGAACGACGAATGGAAGCTGCCCGTCTACGCCACACGCGATACCGTCCTGGAAAAGGGCGACCGCATCTGCCAGTTCCGCATCTACGAGACGCAGCCGCCCATC
>USDP01000200.1 GCA_900553545.1 uncultured Eubacteriales bacterium
ACCCGCCCGACATCCCCGAAGTAACCATGATCCACCTGCCGCGTGTGGAAGCCACGCTGGCGCCGTTAGCCCTGTTAACCAAAACGGTGTATCTGCCGTGGATCAAACTCCAGCAGCCCGACGCGCGGCTGATTCGCCTGTCAGAGAAAAACAACAACTGGACGTTCGATCTCGCCAGCAGCGGCGATAAAGATCAGAATGCGCAGCCCTCTTCGTGGTCTTTCCGCCTCGACAATATTCTGTTCGATCGGGGGCGGATCGCCATTGACGATAAAGTGAGTAAGGCTGACGTGGAGATCCTCGTCGATCCGCTGGGCAAGCCGCTGCCGTTTAGCGAAGTCACGGGCAGCAAAGCTAAAGGCGATGACAGCAAAGCGGGCGATTACGTCTTTGGCCTGACGGCGAAAGGGCGCTACAACGGCCAGCCGCTCACCGGTAAAGGCAAAATCGGCGGCATGCTGGCGCTCAGGAGCGAGGGCACGCCGTTCCCGGTGCAGGCGGATTTCCGCTCGGGCAATACCCGCGTGGCGTTCGTGGGAACGGTTAACGACCCGATGAACATGGGCGGCGTCGACCTCCAGCTTAAGTTTGCCGGTGATTCGCTGGGTGAACTGTACGATCTCACCGGCGTACTGCTGCCGGATACTCCGCCGTTTGAAACGGACGGGCACCTGGTTGCCAAAATCAACACCGAAAAATCGTCCGTCTTTGACTACCGTGGATTCAACGGCCGCATCGGCGACAGCGATATACACGGCACGCTGACCTACACCACCGGAAAACCGCGCCCGAAACTGGAGGGGGACGTTGAATCCCGCCAGCTGCGTCTGGCCGATCTTGGTCCGCTGATTGGCGTAGATTCGGGCAAAGGCACGAAGTCTAAAGAGGTTAAAAAGGACGTTCAGCCTGCGGGTAAAGTGCTGCCCTATGACCGCTTCGAAACCGACAAATGGGACGTGATGGATGCGGATGTGCGCTTCAAAGGCGGAAAAATTGAACATGGCAGTACGCTGCCGATCAGCAATCTTTCGACCCATATCCTCCTCAAAAACGCCGATCTGCGCCTGCAACCGCTGAAGTTTGGCATGGCCGGGGGAACCATTTCATCGAATATCCACCTGGAGGGGGATAAAAAGCCGATGCAGGGAAGGGCGGAGATCCAGGCGCGTCGGCTGAAGCTGAAAGAGCTGATGCCGGACGTGGAGCTGATGCAGAAAACCCTCGGTGAGATGAACGGCGACGCGGATATTCGCGGCACGGGCAACTCCGTGGCGGCGCTGCTGGGCAGCGGAAACGGCAACCTGAAACTGCTGATGAACGACGGGCTGGTGAGCCGTAACCTGATGGAGATCCTGGGGCTGAACGTCGGGAACTTTATCATCGGGCAAATCTTCGGTGACGACGAAGTACGCGTTAACTGCGCGGCGGCAAATCTGGATCTGGTCAACGGCGTGGCGCGTCTCGTCGCGGAAATGGCGGACGGCAGCAAGCGCGAGGTCAGCATCTATGCGCTCGATGCAGACTCCGACATCGCGCATATCCGCGTCGTCGGCGTCGGTCTGCCGTATCTGGAGACCGCGGACAGCCCGTCCACGGGCGACATCGTGTACGCGCTCGGCTATCCGGGCGGCGGCGCGGAAAAGGTGACGGCGGGCAAGGTGCTCGACGATTCGAACGGGGACTATCTGGTCCCGATGATCGAGACGACCGCCTCGGTCGTCAGCGGCAATTCGGGCGGCGCGCTCATCGACGGGCAGGGCCGCGCTGTTGCCGTCACGGTCAGCAGCCGCACCGGCGGCAGCAGCTCGTTCTCGGTGCCGCTCTCCGTCCTCGACAAGCTTCAGGGCAGCACGGCAGTTACCCCGGCGGAGTATTCGCGCACGCACAAGCCGGACAGCAGCAGATGCTATGATAACCTGTATCCGGTGCCGGATTTCGGCGCGGTCAGCGGTGCGTCGCTGTTTGCGACCTCGCGCGACCGCGGCACGACCTGCTTCTACTACGCGCTGAGCGAGCTTCCCGACCTCGATCGTCAGCTGCTGCGCTACTATGCGGCGCTCGGCGAAAACACGTTCTATCAGTTCAATGAAAGCTCGTTCACCTCGTCGGCAGGCTATCTGCTGTCGGTCAAGCTGTACGAAACCACATGGGAGGGCATCGGCGTCCTCGGCGTGTTCGTTTCGGGCATGCAGACGAGCTAAGCTGTCGCGAAACCACGGTTTCGCCGACAAGCTGTGTTCTGACAGCGCGGGACGCCGCAGAACACGGACGGAGAAAAGTTCCTATGCAGAAACTTTTCTCTCTCTAGAAGTATAAAAACCGAGATACATGCTCCCGGTTTGCTCTCATTAAATCTTTTTAAGGATAGAGGCCTACGGGCTATGAATTTGCTTTGCAAATTCTATTTCATGCGTGCTGCCGCACGGAAGCCAAGCATTTTGGCGGTTTTCAATATGTCAAATTAAAAAATATATCATAAGATGGAGGAGATCCCAATGAAGCTCAAAAGAATTATCGCACTTTCCTTGTCCGCCGCAAGCCTCGCGCTCGCTCTGACCGCATGCGGCTCCTCGAGCAGCGCTTCCGATGATGCCGCACAGGCATCCGGCAGCAGCGACGCACAGACCACCGTAAAGCTCGGCGTTGTCGGCGCGATCTACGAGGATATCTGGGCGCCGGCGAAGGAGAAGCTCGCGGACGAGGGCATCGACCTCGAGTTCGTACAGTTCTCCGATTATGTAACCCCGAACAATGCGCTCGCCAACGGCGAGATCGACCTCAACGCCTTCCAGCACCGCATCTATCTCCAGAGCGAGATCGACAGCTACGGCTACGAGATCGAGAACATCGGCAACACCTTCATCATTCCGCTCAACCTGTACTCCGATAAGGTGAAGTCGG
>USDP01000201.1 GCA_900553545.1 uncultured Eubacteriales bacterium
ATAAAAAACGTGCAAATTAAGGAGGCAGCGGATGATGGATCCGATCTATGAAATCGAGCTGGAGGACTGCCCGTTCTGCGGCGGCCCCGGTGTGATGCAGGAGGAAAACGGCTGGTGCGTGTATGTGGAGTGTCCAGATTGCGGCGCACATACCGCTTATACGGCATTTGAAGGAGAAGACGGGCGGATGCAGGCGGCGAAGACCGCAGCGCAGCTCTGGCATGTGGGCAAGGTCATCGGACCCGGCGTGGGTGACTGAGCAATGCGGATCGCAGAGACGGCCTATCCCCTGCCGGACGGCCGCGTGCTGACCATCCGGAGTGCGGCGCCAAAGGACGCGGCCTCGCTCGCGCTGCATCGCTGTATCACCTCCGGCGAGACGCCGTTCATGGCGCGGTATCCTGAGGAATGTACGCGGGACGCGGAAGCGCTGGGCGCGTGGCTGCAAGGAATGGCGGAGGATGCACAGAACTTTGCCGTGACGGCCTTTGACGGCGAGACTGTCGTCGGCGACCTCGGCATCCAGCGCATCCGTGCGCACATCAAAATACAGCACCGCGCGAGCCTCGGCATTTCGCTCCAGGCGGCGTACTGCGGCTGCGGCCTTGGGCGCGCGATGCTCCAGATCGCGGTCGCGCAGGCGCGGGAAAACGGATTTGAGCAGATCGAGCTTGGCGTGTTCGCGGACAATGTGCGCGCCATTCATCTCTACCAGTCGCTCGGATTTGAGGACTTCGGCTGTACGCCGCGCGCATTCCGCCTGAAGGACGGCACATATCACGACGAGCGCATCATGGTGAAATTTCTATGAGAATCAAAAAAACGCATCCGTATCATCGATACGAATGCGTTTTTTGTTGTATCAAAAGATTACCGCGACGCCGTGACTGAGAGCCAGCATGATGATCCCCGCCGCGGCGACGCCTGCCCCGATGACCGGAAGCGCATAGCGCAGCCGCAGATCGCGCAGACCCGCGATGAGCGCGCCCGTCCATGCGCCGGTGCCCGGCAGGGGGATGGCGACGAGGATGAACAGGCCGAGCATCTCATATTTCCGATAAATTTCGAGCTTTTTGTGCGCGTGACGTTCGACAAAGGCTGCGATCTTCCCCAGCTTTCCGCCGCGGCGCGCCATCCAGCCGAGAATCCGGCGGATGAACACAATGATGAACGGCACGGGGATCAGATTGCACACGACGCAGAGCAGATAGAGCGGCAGCGCCGGGATGCCCATGGCGAGGCCCGCCGGGAGCGCACCGCGCAGCTCCACCACAGGGGCCATCGCGAGCAGCGCGCAGACCAGAATGTTATGCGCCATCAGCTCTCGCGGCTGTAGCCGAAGTTGGAGATCAGATAATCGCTGTCGCGCCAATGCTCCTTCACGCGCACCCACGTCTGGAGATAGACCTTCGTGCCCATGAAGCGTTCGCAGTCGGCACGGGCAGCGGAGCTGATCTTCTTGAGCATTTCGCCGTGCTTGCCGATGATGATGCCCTTGTGGCTCTGCTTTTCGCAGTAGATCGTCGCGTCGATGTCGATGATGCCGTCGTCGCGCTCGGAGAATTTTGTGATCTCGACAGCGGTGCCGTGCGGGATCTCCTTCTCGAGGTTCCACAGCAGCTTTTCGCGGATGATCTCGGCCATGACCTGCTTTTCGGGCATGTCGGTGACGACATCGTCCGGGAAGAGCTGCGGGCCGGGCTGGGCGTATTTTTCACACTCTTCGAGCAGCGTGCCAAGCCCGTCGTGCCATTTGGCGCTGATGGGGATGACGGAGGCAAAGTCCATGTGGGCGGAATACGCCGCAATCACGGGCAGAAGCGCCTCTTTTTCCACGGTGTCGATCTTATTGATGACGAGGATGGTCGGCGCACCGGCGGCCTTGCACTGCTCGATCAGGGCCAGCTCCTGCTCACCGACGTTGGCGATCGGCTCGACGATCAGCAAGATCGCATCGACGTCGACGATAGATTCCTTGACGACATTGACCATGTAGTCGCCGAGCTTGGTGCGCGGGCGATGGAAGCCCGGCGTGTCGATGAAGACGAGCTGCGTATCCTTGCGGTTCAAAATGGCACAGATGCGGTTGCGCGTGGTCTGCGGCTTATGGGAAACGATTGCGATCTTTTCGCCGACGAGCGCATTTGTCAGCGTGGATTTTCCGACGTTTGGCCGGCCCGCAATCGTAATCATGGCGGATTTTGTTTTCATTCGTGTTCTCCTTCTTACGCGCGCGGCAGCTCGACCTCGGCAAGGATGGCCTCTTCACGGGCGCGCATCTGTTTTTTCATCGGGCCTTCGTCCACGTGGTCATAGCCAAGCAGGTGCAGGACGGAGTGGATCGTCAGGTAGCCGACCTCGCGCTCCGCGCTGTGGCCAAACTCGGCGGCCTGTGCCTTCGCGCGCTCGAGCGAGATGGCCATATCGCCGAGCGGGACTTTATGCGTCGCCGGGTCGCGGTACTCGCTCCAGTCCTCGGGCAGTTCGCCGGGCGTCAATTCGAACATCGGGAACGAGAGCACGTCGGTCGCGCGGTCGATGTCGCGGTACGCCTTGTTGATGGCGCGGATGCCCGCGTCGTCGGTGACAAGGACGTTGATCTCGCACGGCACGTCCACGCCCTGCACGTCGAGCGCCGCCGTAATGCAGCGTTTGATGTGCTGCCGGACGGGGATCGTGGCGAGGCCCTTCTTTTCACTCGTGATGACAATGGAATGTTTCATCTTGAATTCCTCTTTATAAATTTGCGCGGCTGCTCAGGCGGGCGCGTTTTTTCGTAGGCATCGTAGGCGGCGACAATCCGCTGCACGAGCACGTGGCGCACGACGTCGCTGGCCGTCAGCTTGCAGATCTGAATGTCCTCCACGCCGTCGAGCACGCGGATGGCCTCTT
>USDP01000202.1 GCA_900553545.1 uncultured Eubacteriales bacterium
CCCTTTACACAAGGGAGGCTATCCGCTGCGGCGGAGATTTCTCCCCCAGTCACCTTCGGTGACAGCCCCCTCTTGGTAGAGGGGGGCCTTTGGTCTTTCCCACGCAGGCGGAAAATGCTGTGAAGGGCTTTTCTTTTGCACGGAAATCGTGTATAATATGTCCAAATGCGCAAAGGGGGCTCCGTCATGTATCAGGCGTTATACCGCAAATACCGTCCGCAGACGTTTTCGGACGTTGTGGGGCAGCAGGGCGTGACGGACACGCTGCGCAGCCAGCTCGAGACCGGGCGGCTCAGCCACGCCTATCTTTTCACCGGCACGCGCGGCACCGGCAAGACCTCCTGCGCCAAGATCCTCGCCAAGGCCGTCAACTGTGAAAATTTACAGGACGGCAATCCGTGCAACGCCTGTCCGTCCTGCCGGGCCATCGACTCCGGCGGGTGCATGGACGTGCTGGAGATCGACGCGGCGTCGAACAACGGTGTGGACTCCGTCCGCGTCCTGCGCGACGACGCGGTCTATACCCCGGCTGAGGTCAAAATGCGCGTCTACATCATCGACGAGGTCCACATGCTGTCCACGGCGGCGTTCAACGCGCTGCTGAAGATCATCGAAGAGCCGCCGGAGCATCTGCTGTTCATCCTGGCCACGACCGAGCTGCACAAGGTCCCGGCGACGATCCTCTCGCGCTGCCAGCGCTTCGCGTTCCGGCGGCTGACGCCGGAGGACATCGCGGGGCGGCTGAATTTCATCGCCTATCAGGAGGGCATCGAGGCTGAGCCGGAGGCCATCCGGATGCTGGCGCGTCTGGCGGACGGCGGCATGCGCGACGGCGTGAGCCTGCTCGACCAGTGCGCCTCGGCGAGCACCGGGCCGCTGACGGCGGAGGGCGTCTGCCGGGCGCTGGGCCTCGCGGGCGAGAAGAAGACCGCCGAGCTGATGGACGCGATTGCCGCGCAGGACGCGGCGCGGGCGCTGACGCTCTTTTCCGGGCTTTACGCAAACGGGATGGACGCAGGCGCGCTGCTCGACGAGATGAGCGCGCTCTGCCGCGATCTCTTGATTTTGCAGTCCGCGTCGAAAAGCGGCCTTGCGATGCTGTCCGGCATCGCGACGGAGCAGCAGGCGATGGATCTGCGCGGGAAATTTGCGCCGGGCGAGCTGCTGCGGATGCTGAATCTGTTGCAGGAGACGCGGCGCGGCTTCTCGAAAAACGCGGATGGCCGCATCGGTATGGAGCTATGCCTGATGCAGCTCTGTCAGCCGAAGCTGACGCTCGACCTGCAAACGGTCAACGCGCGGCTATCAAAATTGGAAGAACAGCTGGCGAGCGGCGCGTTCACGGTCAAGGCCGCGGCGAAGCCGGCCGATGCGGACGACGAGGAACGGCCTCCATTCCCGGACGACGCGGACGACCCGTTTGCGGGTCAGCCGGTGCAGGACGCACCGGAGGATGCGCCGAAGGCGGAGCAGCCGAACGCGGCGGAGCCGGTCGGATTCTGGGCGGAGCTGGCACGGCAGATCCAGACGGGGCTGAGCGTGCGCGAGCGCAGCTTCTTCAACCCGGATGGGCCGATTCAGGCCGTGCTGCGCGGGGACGTGCTGCTGCTGGCGGCGGACACGGAATTTGTGCTCGGCATGGTGAAAAAGCCGGCCATCGAGCAGCTCGTGCGCGAGAAGGCCGCGGCGGTGCTTGGGCGGGCGGTGCAGGTGCGATTTGTGCTCAAGACACAGCTCGGCAGCAGCGGAGCAGATCCGCTCGACCGGCTGGTGGCGTTTGGAAAAGAACATTCGGATATTTTTACGATCAAATAAAAGGAGAATTGGAATATGGCAAAGGGCGGTTATCGCGGCGGCATGCCTATGATGGGCGGCATGAACCAGATGCAGATGATGAAGCAGGCGCAGAAGATGCAGCAGGATCTGCTGAAGATGCAGCAGGAGATGGAGACGAAGGAATATGAAGCGACCGCGGGCGGCGGCGTGGTGACGGCGGTGGCGAACGGGAAGCGCGAGCTGTTGCGCATCACGATCGACCCGGAGGCCGTCGATCCCGACGATGTGGAGATGCTTCAGGATATGGTCGTCGCGGCGGCGAACGAGGCGCTGCGCAAGGCCGACGCCGAACAGGCGGCGAGCATGTCGAAGCTGACCGGCGGGCTGAACCTCGGCGGACTGTTCTGATGCGCGGGTCCCCCGCCGCATTGGAGCGGCTGACAGAGCAATTTGCGCGGCTGCCGGGCGTGGGCATGAAGTCGGCCCAGCGGCTGGCGTTCCACGTGCTGGAGATGCCGCTGGAGGGCGCGGAGGCGTTCGCCGAGGCGATTGTCGACGCGCGGCGCAGCATCCATCCCTGCCCGGTCTGCCAGAATCTGACTGATCAGGAGACGTGTCCCATCTGCGCCGACCCGGAGCGCGACCACAGCGTCCTCTGCGTCGTGGCCGAGCCGAAGGACGTGATCGCGATGGAGCGGGCGCGGGAATATGACGGCGTCTACCACGTGCTGCACGGCGTCATCTCTCCGCTGAACCACGTCGGACCCAACGATTTGAAGATCCGCGAGCTGCTCGCGCGCATCGCGGAGGGCGGCGTGGAGGAGGTCATCATGGCCACAAACCCGGACACCGAGGGCGAGGCCACGGCGATGTATCTTTCGCGGCTGCTGCGGCCCATGGGGCTGCGCGTGACGCGGCTGGCCTATGGCATCCCGGTGGGCAGCCAGCTCGAGTACGCCGACGAGGTGACGCTGGTGCGTGCCCTCGAAGGAAGAAGAGAAATGTGAAAAAACGCCCATCCGCGGATGGGCGTTTTGCTATCCGTTTACCGTCGTGCTTACAGGAACGGATGCTCCTACAAG
>USDP01000203.1 GCA_900553545.1 uncultured Eubacteriales bacterium
GGACGCGAAAGGGGCTTTTTGCCCCTTTCACTCTTTCCCCGCTGCTCTGTTGCGGGGCTGCATTTCATAGTTTTTTGACAGTCTCAACGATTACGCCTTACGACAGGAGCACCGAATCCGTCTCCTCCTGCGTGCCGGTCGTCTGCGCGAAGCGTGCGAGCAGATCGGCCTTGGTGAGCTTCTGCTTGTCCTCGCCGGAGATATCGAGCACAATGCGGCCCTGATCCATCATAATGAGGCGGTTGCCGTGGCGGATGGCGTCGGTCATGTTGTGCGTGATCATCAGCGCGGTCAGCTTGCCGTCGCGGACGATCTTGTCCGAGATCTCCAGGACCTTTGCCGCCGTCGCGGGGTCGAGCGCAGCGGTGTGCTCGTCGAGCAGGAGCAGCTTCGGCGTCTGAAGCGCCGCCATCAGCAGCGTCAGTGCCTGCCGCTGGCCGCCGGAGAGCAGACCGACCTTTGCAGTCATCCGGTCTTCGAGTCCGAGACCGAGCGTCGCCAGCTGATCGCGGAAGAGCTTCCGCTCCGCCTGCGTCACGCCCCAGCGGAGCGTCCGCTTTTTGCCGCGGCGATAGGCCAGCGCGAGGTTTTCTTCGATCTGCATGTTCGGCGCCGTGCCCATCATGGGGTCCTGGAACACGCGGCCGATGTACTGCGCGCGCTTGTATTCCGGCATGGCCGTCACATCCACGCCGCCAATTTCAATCGTGCCCTCGTCCACGGGCCACACGCCCGCGACAGCATTCAGCAGCGTGGACTTGCCAGCGCCGTTGCCACCGATGACCGTGACGAAATCGCCGTTGGCCAGCTCTAGGCTGAGGTCGCGCAGGGCCTTTTTCTGATTGATCGTACCGGGATTAAAGGTTTTCGCGATATGTTCGATCTTCAACATCTCAGCCGCGCCCCTTTCCCTGTTTTTTCAAATGTGCGAACGAACTTTTCGCCTGTGCCTGCAAATGCGGCACCGCGAGGAAGATCGCCACGATGATGGCCGTGAACAGCTTGAGGTCGTTCGGGTCGAGCTTCAGCCAGAGGATGATGACCATGACCGCATAGTAGATCACGCCGCCGAACACCACAAACAGCAGCCGGATGGCAAAATTGCAGCCCTTCGTGAAGAGCGCGTCGCAGAGCCCCTCGCCGATGATGATCGCGGCGAGTCCAATGACGATCGCGCCGCGGCCCATGCTGACATCCGCCGTGCCCTGATACTGGGTCATCAGACCGCCCGCGAGGGCGACCATGCCGTTCGAGAGGCCGAGTCCGATGACCTTCATCGTCTCAATGTGGATGCCCTGTGCGCGGCTCATCGCAGGGTTGGAGCCGGTGGCGCGCATCGCGCTGCCCTGCTCGGTGCCGAAGTACCAGTAGAGCAGAGCGATCGCGACGACCGCGAGCACGAAGCCCACGGCGATCGCCTGCGGCACATAGAGCGACGAGAGCAAAAAGCCCTTCGGCCCCTCCCAGAACATGCCAAACTTTTTGATGCTCGCCGTCTGGTTGGCCTTTGTCATGATGCGCAGGTTGATGGAATAGAGGGAAAACTGCGTCAGAATACCGGCAAGGATGGCCGGGATGCCGAGCTTGGTGTGCAGCAGTCCAGTCACAAGTCCGGTCAGCACGCCCGCCGCGAACGCCGCCAGCAGCGCCGCCCACGACGGCCAGCCCGCCAGCAGCAGCATGACCGTCACCGCGCCGCCGGTCGCGAACGAGCCGTCCACAGTCAGGTCGGCGATGTCGAGCACGCGGAACGTGATGAACACGCCCAGCGCCATCAGGCCCCAGATCATGCCCTGCGCCGCAGCGGCCGGCATTCTGGAGAGCAGATTTGCCACGCTCAGGGAACCAAAGTATGCGGATAGGCTCATAGTGAAAACCTCATTTCTTGTTTATGGATTACTCCGCGATGGCCTCGTAGCCTTCGGGGATCTCGATGCCGAGCGCTTCGCAGCGGGAGGCCATGTACTTCTTGACGGGGTTCTGGTAGTACTCGATGGGCATTTCGGAAATATCGGTCTCGCCGGTCAGGATCCTGACGGCCATCTTGCCGGTGGTCACGCCGAGGTCATAGTAGCTGATGGAGAGCGTCGCAATGCCGCAGCCCTTGCAGATGCCCTCTTCGCCGGTCACGATCGGCACGCCCGCCGGATCGGCGACGTTGCTGATGGCCTCGGTGCAGGAGGCGGCGGTGTTGTCGGTCGGGATGTAGAGCGCGTCGCACTCGTCACAGGCCGTGGCCGTAACCGTGGCAACGTCGTTGGAGTCGGCAAACGTGTAGACATTAACGGTGACGCCTGCTTCTTCCAGCGCAGCCTTCACAACGTCCGCCTGGTAGACGGAGTTCGGCTCGGCGGAGCAGTACAGGATGCCGACGATCTTGGCTTCCGGAACCAGCTCCAGCAGCATCTGGGCCTGCTGATCGAGCGGTGCAAGATCGGACGTGCCGGAGACGTTGCCGCCAACGGTGCCGCTGAAGTCGTCAATGTCCAGCGCCACGCCGTATTCGGTGACGACATGCTGGACCATGTGGCGCGTCGTGACGACGCCCGCGCCGGGCGACAGCAGCGCCCTGATCTTCGATTCGCCCTTGGGCGTGGTCGAGGGGATGGCGATGAAGGTCTTGCCGCCTTCGGACAGCGCCCCGCCGTACATGAAATCGTGCTGGCCGCCCACGCCCGAGATGATGCGCATTCCGACCGAGTCGGCGCACACCTGCCCCGTGAGGTCCACCTCCACGGCCGAATTGATGGCCATGACCTTCGGGTTTTGCCGGATGCGGAACGGGTCGTTCGTCCATGCCACGTCCTTCATCACGAGGTCTTTGCGGTAGTCCATGTAATCGTACAGCCGGCGCGATC
>USDP01000204.1 GCA_900553545.1 uncultured Eubacteriales bacterium
AGCCGGCAAGCAGACCGAGGCAGAGCACGAGCGCAAGGAGCAGTGCGATGAGCTGCTTCATGTGTTTCATTTTCAAACCTCCTGATTTTCTTATCACCAGAGATGTTTTTTCACAGCTCCGCTGTGAAAAACGCGAAAGGGCCGGCCCTTTCAGGCGCTGTTTTTCTTTCGCGTACACCCTTGGTTATAGTATTGTTTTATACTATCATAAAATGCGCCTAAAATCAACCGCACTTTCATTTTTTGCAAAAATTTTCTGGCTAAAAAAGTTAAAAAACGGTAAGCAGCGAACATTTTTATTTATTTGGTTGCATCGATAAAGTCATAAACCGTCCGTTTCACAAGCACATGCGTCCGTATAAATAATCCTGCTGCAACCGCCAGTGCGGAAAAATGGCCGATCTTCGCCCAATTCACGGAATTTTCCAACAAAAGCGCAATCCCCTGCCCCACAGCACCGAAGGCAGACATTCCCGCCGCGATCAGCGCCTCCGCCGGGAGGCGCCTGACCGTTCTTGCATGAACGTAGGCGCGAAGCGTCATTCCGCCCCGGCTCCACTGCGCGGTCGTCCAGAGCAGCACCCCGGCGGCCACCAGCGCCAGCATCGTCGGCAGCGTCACATACCACGCCGCACCCGCTGTCGCGCCCGGCAGACACCCGGCCGCCAGCACCAGCGCTGTGCCAAACCCGCAGCAGAGCCAGAGGTTCCGCCGCAATGTTCGGTATTCCATCATCCCGGCATACCGGTAATGCGCCCCACGGTACTGATACTCGCCGTTGACGTCGCGCTGAAAATCATCCAGATAGCTCCGGTGCTTCTTCCCTGCCATTACTGGATGCCCGTCAGGTCGTAGGCGTCAAGCCACGCCTTCGCCGTCTCGCACACGCCGCGCAGGCAGCGCTCTTCAAACGGGCTGTCCAGACCCGCGTTTTTCAACAGTTCCGTGAACGTCCGGCTGCCGCCCTGCTTCGTGTAGGCCATATAGTGTGCCCATGCGTCCTTCGGATCCTTCTGGAGCATCGCCCAGAACTGGAGGCTGACCGTCTGCGCGAGGCAGTAATCAATATAATAGAATGGGCTCTGGTAGATGTGCATCTGCCGCTGCCAGCCCTCGCCGTCGCCGTAGAACGGGATCTCGCTGCCGAGCTTCATCCACGGCATGTAGACGCCGAGCAGTTCCTTCCACACATCGTGCCGCTGCCGCGGGGTCATGTCCGGCTTTTCGTAGACGATGTGCTGGAAATGGTCGACCATCGTGCCATACGGGATGAACGTCAGCGCCCCAGCCAGATGGCTGTACCGGAACTTGCGCGTATCTTCGCCGAAGAAGCCCTCGGCCCACGGCCACGCAAAGAACTCCATCGACATCGAATGGACCTCGCAGCTCTCCATGCTCGGCCAGATCGTGGAATACGGTACGCGGTCGCGGTTCATCCACGCGGCAAAGGCGTGGCCCGCCTCGTGCGTCACGACCTCGACGTCGTGCTGCGTGCCGTTGAAGTTTGCAAAAATGAACGGGACTTTATAGTCGCCAAGGCTCGTGCAGTAGCCGCCGCCCGCCTTGCCCGGCGTGGACAGCACGTCCATCAGCTCATTGTCCAGCATCATGTTGAAGAACTCGCCAGTCTCGGGCGACAGCTCCTCATAGAATTTCTTCCCATGCGCCAAAATCGCGTCCGCGTCGCCGCAGGGCTTCGGGTTGCCGCTGCGGAACATCAGCGCGTTGTCGGCAAACGTCATCGGATACTCCTTGCCGAGCCGCTTCGCCTGCTCGCGGTAGATGCTGTCCGCCAGCGGAACGAGATACTTTACGACTGCCGCGCGGAACTGCTCCACATCGGCCTTGCCGTAGCAGTTGCGCCCCATCCGGTAATAGCCGAGCGTCGTATATCCGCCGTAGCCGAGCTTTTTGCCCATCGTGTCGCGCAGATGCACCATCTTATCGTAGATCTCGTCAAACTCCGCCTGATGCTCCTTGTACCACGCGCCCTCGGCCTGCCACGCCGCCAGCCGCCGCGCGTCGTCCGCATCGTTCTTGAACGGCGAGAGCTGCGAGATCGTATACACGCCGCCCTCAAACGGGATCTGCGCGCTCGCGATCAGCTTGCTGTATGCCTGCGAGAGGTCGTTTTCCTGCTGACTCTCGGGGATGATCTCCGGCGAGAACGCCTTGCGCGCGATCTCCGCGTTTACGAACATCAGATCACCGTATTCCGCCGCAAATTCCTTCCGGAACGGGCTTTCCAGCATCGTGCCCTTCCAGGCATCCTCATACGCATCCAGCTCCGGCGTGGCCGCGTTCCAGAATGTCTCCTCCGCGTCGTAGAATTCATCGCGCGTGTCGATCGTGTGCCGCACGCTGGCCAGCGTCGCCTGCGTCTCCATGTGAATATACGCCGCCTCATGCGCAAGGAACGCCTCGCGGGCCTCAGCATAGTCCCTCGCCGCCTTCAGCCGCTCGGTCAGCACATGCAGCTCGTCCTTTACCGCCGCCAGATCGGGGCGTTCATATTTCATCTCTGAAAATTTCATAGCAGAACTCCTTTGCCCTTCTTTTGTGATGGTATTTAATAGTATACCACACTTCTCCCCCGCATGGAATATCCAAAATCGCGCAAGTGTGGCCGCCCGATATGCGAGATCTCTTATAGGGCAGACGACACTGTCCGCCTATCTAAAATAGATGCGTCATTGCGAACCAGTGACCGACGTCACTGGTGTGGCAATCCCGTAGATTTTCCAGGAGTCCAAAGTAGAATGGCGCTCCCCTAAACACTCCTAAAAGGTTCACGGGATTCTCACGCCAGTGTGCG
>USDP01000205.1 GCA_900553545.1 uncultured Eubacteriales bacterium
ATACCTCGAAATGAGGCGTAGGGGTGGACGAACCTGTCCTCCTGTTTTCATCGATTTTGCGCTGCACCTTGTAGGGGCCGATGCCCTCATCGGCCCTGCGGGCGGGCAATGCCCGCCCCTACGAATTCTATCGCAGTTCCGGCGGTGCGCGTAGGGGCGACCATTGGTCGCCCTCCCTTACAATGCAGCCGCAATTCGCCGGGCTTCTGCGTCGATGGCCAGAATGTCGTCCAGCGTCGGATTTTGCATAACTGGAAGCGTCAGCGCGCGCTCGACCGCGGCGGGAATGTCGTAGAAGCCGATCTCATCGCGCAGATACCGCGCGACAGCGGCCTCATTGGCGGCGTTCATTGCGGCGCAGGCCGTGCCGCCGATGCGCGCAGCCTGCTTCGCCAGCGCAAAGCAGGGGAACGCAGCCTCGTCAATTTCTGCGAAATTGAGGTTCCCGCACGCGAGCAGATCGAGCGCGGGCGCGGGATTGTGCAGCCGCGTGGGATACGTCATGGCGAGACCAATCGGGATGCGCATATCCGGCACACCGAGCTGCGCTATCACGGCGCCGTCGACAAATTCGACGAGCGAGTGGATGACCGACTGCCGGTGGATGATGGCCGTGACCTGCTCGAGCGGCAGGCCGTAGAGGCGCATCGCCTCGATGACCTCGAGTCCCTTGTTCATCAGCGTTGCGCAGTCGACGGTGATCTTCGGACCCATCTTCCAGTTCGGATGCTTCAGCGCGTCGTCCTTCGTCTTTCCGGCAAGTTCTTCGCGCGTCATGCCGAAAAACGGCCCGCCGGAGCAGGTCAAAATCAGCCGCCGCACCTCTTTTTGGTCGCGGCAGCCCATCAGGCACTGAAAGATCGCCGAATGCTCGGAGTCAACGGGGATGATCTCCGCGCCGTACCGCGCGGCTTCCTGCATGACAAGCTCGCCCGCGCAGACGAGCGTCTCCTTGTTGGCGAGGGCGATGCGCTTTCGCTCGCGGATGGCCGCGAGCGTCGGCCGCAGGCCGATCATGCCGGACACGGCAGTCACGACGGTGTCGGCGCTGGGCAGCGTCGCCGCCTCGAGCAGACCTTCCATCCCGGAGGCCACCCGTATAGTTGTATCCGCAAGTCGGACTTTTAATGCCTTTGCGGCGGATTCTTCCATCAAAACGGCCAATTCGGGCCGGTATTTGCGGCACTGGGCCTCCATCCGGTCGACGTCGTGGTTCGCACTCAGCGCGGCGACGCGCAGTCCAAGATCGTCCGCCACGTCGAGCGTCTGCCGCCCGATGGAGCCGGTGGAGCCCAAAATGGAGATGGCCTTCGTCACAGCACGGCCTCCATCCACATCACCGCCGCGTAGACGACCGGCGCAATGAACAGGATCGAATCGAACCGGTCGAGCACGCCGCCGTGCGTCAGAAAAATGTGGCTGTAGTCCTTGATCCCGGCCTCGCGCTTGATAAGGCTCGTGGACAGGTCGCCCAGCTGGCCGAAGAGGTTCGCCACGATGCCGACCAGCGCGAAATACCAGATGGGAAGCTCCATGCTCCAAGCCCATTTGTACACGAGGCAGAGCAGCACCATGCCGAGCGCGCTGCCGATGGGACCCGCGATGAAGCCGGCCCAGGTCTTGTTCGGGCTGACGTTCGGCGCGAACTTCTTGTGGCCGAACGCCATGCCGCCGAGCATGGAAAAGCTGTCACCGATGAACGCCACGACGAACGGCATCAGCACGAACGCCGGGCCGACATTGCGCAGCAGCGCGATGCAGCCGTACATTGCCGGGAACAAAAACGCCGCTACGATGCAGACCGCCACGTCCGTGAACGGAATGGCATGTTCTGTGCCGTGCGTGCGGACAGCGAAGAAAAACAGACCCATAAGATAGAGAAATGCAGCTGCCGGGTACAGTATTTGAGGCCAGTCGATGGCAAGCGATTTGACTGCGGTGATCGAAAAGACCATCAGGGCCGTGAGGGCTGCGTAGAGAATGGTCAGGCCGTAAAGCTCATTTGGCCGCTTACAGGCCGTATGTAACAGTTCGTAGGCCGCCGCGCCCGCGATGGCTGCGACGAGGATGCCTGTCGCGAGCGGCGGCAGGAACACCAGAACGAGGATCAGAAGCGGCACGCCGATGGCGGCCACGAGTAAACGCTGTTTCATTTCTTCACGCCTCCAAACCGCCGGTCGCGCGCCTGATAGGCGGCGATGGCACGGTCCAGCTCGGCCTCGTCAAAGTCGGGCCAGAGCACGTCTGTAAAATAATATTCACTGTATGCCGACTGCCAGGGCAGAAAGTTCGACGTCCGGATCTCGCCCGAGGGGCGGATGATCAGCTCCGGATCTGGAATCCCCGCCGTGTAGAGATAGCCGCCGAACATTGCCTCGGTCAGATCTTCCGGGCGGGCCTTGCCGTCGACGCAGTCCTGCGCAAACTGCCGCGCCGCGTGGACGATCTCATCCCGGCCGCCGTAATTCACGCAGATATTGGCCTGGAAGCCGTCATAATGCGTCGAAATTTCGTCCGTCTTTGCAATGAGCGCCCGCAGCGAAGGGGGGATGCGGCCAAAGTCGCCGAGAATTTTCAGCCGGATGTGATCTTGCTCCATCTCGTCGATGGCCTCGTGCAGATATTTGTCAAACAGGGCCATGATGGCGCGCACCTCGTCCGCCGAGCGTTTCCAGTTCTCAGTGGAGAAGGCGTAGACCGTCAGATAGTCGAGACCGAGGTTTTTGCAGTAGGTTGCGATCCTGCGAAATGTCTCGCTGCCCGCGGCGTGGCCCGCCGTGCGCGGCAGACCGCGCTTCTGCGCC
>USDP01000206.1 GCA_900553545.1 uncultured Eubacteriales bacterium
CGCCGAGCGTCACGCGCGCGTTTGGAACCGCATCTGCAATGGCCAACCCGATGCAGCCCGAGCCAGTGCAGAGGTCGAGCACGCGGAGCGGCCCTTCCCGGCCCTGCAGACGCTCGATGGTCAACTCCGTGACCGCGAGCGTATCGTCCCGTGGGATCAGCACATCGGGCGTCACCGTCAGCGTCAGGCCGCGGAAATCCCACTGTCCAAGTAAGTACGCCAGCGGACAGCCCGCGAGATACCGCTCGGTCAGGTCGCCGAGCCGCGCCTCGATGGGCTCAGAGGCATACAGCTCCTGATCGGTCAGAAGCGCCGCGACGGTCTTGCCGCTTGCCATGGCCAGCAGCTCCCGCGCCGTCTGCGCCGCCAGTTCGCCCTCCGTCGGACGAAGCCTTGCGCGCGTTTCGCGCAGCAGCTGGCCGTACTGCTTTACCATTTGTCCTCCCCTTCGTGCTCCGGAAGGACAAGCTCCAGCGCGCGGATACCGACCTCGAGCATCGAATCGTCCGGCTCCTGCGTTGTGAAGAGCTGGAGCCACATGCCGGGCTTGGAGAGGAAGCGCGTCAGCTTGTTGTCGTGCCGCCCGACAAGGCGGTTGAACTCGTATGCGATCGCCACGATCAGCGGCAGCCGCAGCAGCGTCAGCCCCAGACGGCCCAGCATGTTGTCCACAGGCCAGATCGCGCTGAAAATTGCCGAAATCAGAATCGACAGGATGACGACCACGAACAAAAAGCTCGTGCCGCAGCGCGGATGCAGCCGCGTCATCTGCCGCGCGTTCTCCACCGTCAGCGGGAGCTTCGCCTCGTAGCAGCGGATCGTCTTATGCTCCGCGCCGTGATAGGAAAAGACGCGCTTCATGTCCTTCATCTGCGAAACGCCGATCATGTACCCGAGGAAGATGATCACGCGCACCACGCCCTCGATGAGGCTCCGCACAACGGCATTGCCGATCCACCGGTCGAAGAAGCCGCCGATCAGCGTCGGCAGCAGGAAAAACAGCACCACGGAAAATCCGACGCCCAGCACCATCGAGAGCGTCACGACCGCCTTCTCCAGCTTTTCCGAGCCGAATTTTCCTTCAAACCATTTTTCAAACTTGCTCGGCTCCGCATTCTCTTCCTCCGGGAAGAAATCTGCCGAGTACATCAGCGCCTTCACGCCGCCGTACATCGAAGAGCCGAAGTTGACCACGCCGCGGATCAGCGGCCATGTCATCCAGCCGCTCTTCTTTTTCAGCGGCTCCACCTTTTCCACCAGCCCCTCGGGGCTGCGCACGACGATGGCGCGCTTTTCCGGGCCCTGCATCAGGATCCCTTCGATCAGGGCCTGTCCGCCGATCATCGTCTTGAATTTTTCCCTGCTCTGCGCTTCGCGCAGAACGTCTTTCTGTTCTGCCATGATTACCTCGATTCTTCCCCCATCGGGAGCCTGACCGTTACGAGCGTACCGCCGCCCTCCGCGTTTTCCAGCGTCAGCGTGCCGCCGTGCATCGTCACGATCTCTTCGCAGACCGCAAGGCCGATGCCGCTGCCGCGCGCCTTGGAGCTGCCTTTGTAGAATTTCATCTTCACGTGCGGCAGCTCCTCCTCCGGGATGCCGGGGCCATAGTCCCGGATGCGGAAGACGACCTCGCCGTCCTCGGCCGAGATGGCCGCGTCGATGCGCTTGCCGTCGCCGCCGTGCTTGGCCGCGTTGTCCAGAATGTTCAAAAACACCTGCCGCATGCGTGCGATGTCGCACGGGATCTCCGGGATCTCCTCGTCGCAGCCATCGTAGTTGAGCGTGATGCCCTCCTGCTTCAATCGGCCGCCGTACATGAAGACCGTATCTTCAAATTCCGCAAGAATGTCTGCGGTCTCGATATTCAGCGTAAAGCGCCCGTCCTGCATCCGCGTGAACTCCAGCAGCTCTTCGACCATGCCGGTCAGCCGCCGCGCTTCGCGCAGGATGATGAGCATGCCGCGCTTCGTCTCCGGCTCGAGATCGCCGGAGGCCAGCAGCGTCTCGCCCCAGCCGGAGATCGCCGTCAGCGGCGTGCGCAGCTCGTGCGAAACGGAGGAGATGAATTCGGACTGCGTCTTTTCCGCCTGCCCGATCTTGACGGACATGTCGTTGATCGTCTGCGCCAGCTCGCCGATCTCATCGTCATAGAGCTTCGGGATCTGGACGCCGTAGGAGCCGGCGGCAATGCGCTTCGCCGTCGCCGTGATCTGGCTGACCGGCTCGATGATCGAGCGGATGAAAAAGCTGCTTGTAAACAGCATGAACGCCACAAAGATCAGCCCCGCCACAACTGCGATCAATCCAATCATCAGCACCTGCTTGTCCGCCGTGCGGAGGCTCGTCACATAGCGGAGCACGCCGATGACCTCGCCATTCGTGTAGATCATCGGGCTGGACACGGCCATGATGCGCTCGCCCGTCGGCGGGTTGACGCCCTTGTAGGAGGCGAGCTGCTGCGTCTCGATCGCGGAAGCAATGTCCGGCGTCGTCGGCGCTTTCCCTGCCCACTGGCCGTAGGACGAGGCGACGAGCTTGCCGTTCGCCGAGATGAATTGCAGCTCCAGCTGGTCCTTGTCCTCAAAGGTCTGCGCAAATTTGATGCAGGACTGGTAATATTCGTTGTAGCTCTGGTTGATGTAGTTCGCAAAGAAATCCGTTGTGGTCTTGGCCTTGGCCTCCAGCCCGGATTTGAGGTTGGAATAGTAATACGCCGCCATTGAGGCCGTCACCGCTGCAACGCAGATCACGGCCAGTGCAATCATGATGCTGACGTTGTT
>USDP01000207.1 GCA_900553545.1 uncultured Eubacteriales bacterium
TGTGGCTGAAGCCGGAGTTTTCCATTGCGAATCTCGCCTCGGACTATGCGCTTGCGTCCGGCGCGGACTGGATGGGCGAGAACGTGACGAAGGAGGCAAGCGGCGGGAAGCTGGTCTTTTCGGGCACGGGCGACAGCCAGTATGGCACGGCAAAGGCGGAATTCACCGTTCCGGCGGGGCACACGGTGCGTGTGTGGCTGACGGCAGAGGAAACGGCGGGACAGTTCGCGTCGCTGAAGGCGTATCTCGGAACAACGGAATATACGCTGACGAGCGGAACGCAGCTCGTGCAGGATGTGACGGCGGGCGAGGACGGAAAAGTCGCCATTCAGGTGAAGGCCGACTGGTCGAACACGGTGACGGCGGCGGGCGGCAAGTTCACGATCACGGCGTTCACGGCGGTGGACAAGGCGGCATCGATGCTGCCGGGGTGCACCGCGCTGACGGATGGGAATCTCGACGCGCTGGTTGCAGCGAAGGCACCGTTCGCCGAGGCGAAGACGCGGCGCGAACTCTATGGCCAGCAGACGGCAGGCGTCTGGAAGCGGCTGGTGCCGGATGAGGACCAGACGAGCGACGAGCTGACGGTGACGGACCCGGTGGCCGGTCTGGCCGGGGTACAGACCGGGGCGACGCTGAGCGAGGTGCTCGTTGCGATGCGCAATAGCATCGGGCGCATCGAGGATGCGATCAACGGTGCGCCGGGCGGCTATGTGTGGAACAAGTATGCCTATGAGCAGAAGGAGACTTCTGCGGTGATCTCCACTGGAGAAAGCGACATCAGCTACCCGCCGTCCGGATATTTTTTGTTTACGGTGGCAAACAGCGTGGCGATGAATCCGACGACGGGTGAAATTACGCTGGTGAATCCCACAGAGGACGGCCGGCATCCGACCGCGGGCGAGTATTTCACCTGTAAGATCTGGAAGTATTGGAATGGGGATTTTTCGTATCAGAACGTATCGGGCGTTTATCACTGGAATGCAGACACGCAGATCGTCCGCGAGCAGACCGGATATGCCAATGGAAAAGGCATCTATGAACTGATCCTCCGGGGAGGGACGAAGGTGATCGGGAGCTTGGAGTTTCAGGGCATTGTGACGAGTCAGGCACAGGACGCCTATCCGGCGGACGGATGGGTTGAGAATGTGAAATATGTGTCCGCGCCGAAGAGCCAGCTGTCATCCGTCGGCAAATGCGCGACGGGGAGCTATGTGGGGACGGGGCTTTATGGGGCATCGTCGCCAAATTCGCTGGAATTTACGTTTGTGCCGAAGACGGTGGAGATCCTGGGATATTCGTATGAATATGAGGGGAAGACACGGTTCAAGCTTGCGTATCAGAACAGTTATTCATATCCGCTGCTGATTGGAGAGCGGCTCGGGACGGAGTATGCCGAGGGAACGGGATTTTACGACGGGGCGGGTTATTCCGACGCGTATTCGAACCCCGGATATGCGAAGAAGAGCGCGGACGGCAAGACGATCTTCTGGTATTCCGGCGACGCGAATATGCAGTTCAACAATAGCGGATACACGTATTATTACAGAGCATTGGGGTGATGAGATGAAGACGCTGAAATTTACGATCCGGGACAAGCATATCACGCGGCAGGACGGGAACGCGGTGGTGGCCGGGGCGGTGAACCACTACGAGCTGGAATGTTTGTTTGACGAGGACTGGGACGGGCTGACGAAAACTGTTGTGCTGGAAAACGGGGACGTGAAGGTGGAATTGCTGTACACGGGCGGACTGACGCTGCCGTGGGAGGTGTGCCGCGAGGGCGGATTGCTGCTGTCGGTGCGGGGGACAAAGACGCTCGGCGACGGGCGGACGCAGGTGGTACGGACGGCGCGGATGGCGAAGCCGATCCCGGTCGAGCCGGGCGGAAGCGAGGATGGAGAGGCCCCGTCCGGCTTTACGCCCGAGCTGGCACAGCAGGTGCTCGCGAAGCTGGGCGATTTGAGCACGCTGCGCACCGGAGAGAAGAGCACGCTCACGGCGGCGATCAACGAGGCGTATGGCCATGCGGGCGTTTCGGCGGTCGAGTTCAAGGAGACGGACGAGAGCGGCGCGAACGTCTATACGATGATGCTCTCGAACGGGCAGAGCTATGACATCCGGGCGCAGCGCGGCCCGCAGGGTACGCAGGGCATCCAGGGGCAGACTGGCCCGAAGGGCGAAAAGGGCGAGAAGGGCGACAAAGGCGACCGGGGCGAGACCGGTCCGCAGGGCGCGGTTGGCCCGGCAGGGCCGCAGGGCGCGCAGGGTGTGAAGGGTGACACCGGCACGCAAGGTCCGACAGGTGCGCAGGGACCCACCGGGCCGAAAGGCGCGACCGGCGCGAAGGGCGACACCGGGGCGCAGGGCCCGCAGGGCAAGGGGTTACAAATCCTCGGCTACTATGCAACGCTCGATGCGCTGACTGCCGCCGTCACAAGCCCTGCTGCCGGGGATGCCTATGGCGTCGGCACGGCGGAACCTTACAATATCTACGTGTGGGATGGCGTCGGCAGCGCGTGGGTGAACAACGGCACAGCGGTCGGTGTGGAAGGGAATTATCTGGCGAAGGAAAACCCTACCGGTACGGGAGACTTGACATTGCTCGGTTGTAATCGGGTTACCATCAACACCGAGGCGCCGTATGAAGCCACCGGGGAATATTCTTTTTTGTTCGGCAATACCGCGTCTGATGCCGCACCTGGAGAAGTAAGTGTGGCGTTCAATGGAAGCGCATACGCGAACTACTCTGTCGCAATGGGCGGCAGGACTG
>USDP01000208.1 GCA_900553545.1 uncultured Eubacteriales bacterium
CCCCGGCAGCATCCGCTGCCGGGGCTGCTGTTTCGTTTTCCCTGCTCCGCCGCATGCTAATCCCCGCCGCAGCGGACGCAACCCTAAATCACAAGAAGAACTTCCGCTGAAGCGACTCGCGCAGCGGCTTACAGATGGCAATGACAATGAGCATCAGCCCCAAAATCACGCCCGCCGCCAGCGGATAGAACGACCAGAAGAACGTCTCATGCAGTTGGAACGTCAGATTGATCAAAAACTCGACGAGCACGGCGAGACCGCCCGCAAGGATGAACGCCCCGCCATAGATGTAGAGCCATCCGCCGTGCAGATACCGCGTCAGCACAACGACCGCCGTGACCAGCAACCCGATCGCGCCCGTGACCGGGAAGGCGAAGGAGAGGAACCAGTGCCCGCCAGTGGCAAAATTGAGATAGAGCAGGTACAGCCCGATGGCCGCAAAGTCGACCGGGACGAAGATGACCGGGTTCGGATGGCGGAACCAGAGCGGCAGGACGATCATGACATAGAGCAGCCCGACCGCGCCCGCCGCGTAGCCCGACCAGACGATCGTCCCGTTGATGCGCCAGTCGCAGAGCAGGGAGAGGATCGCGGGCAGCAACGCCACAACCGTCAGCACAAACAGGATGCCGGAGCGGTTGACGTCCTCCCGCCGGATACGGCGATCCGCCGGATAGGGCGGCTCGGTCAGATTGCGCGGCAGATCCGGGTGAAACACCGGCGTTCCGCAGAGCGGACAGCGCTTTTCGCTGTCGGCCAGCTCCACGCCGCATTTGATACAATACATAATTTCTGCTTCCTTTCTCACCGGCGCTGGTTGCTCTCCGCCTTCACGGGGAGACCCAGCCGGTGCAGTACGCGGTAAAAATGAGATTCCAGCTCCGGCTCACGCACGTTGCGGATAAAATTGACGTTCATCGTCCCGTTCCACGAGACAACGCCGCAGTTATAGTGCGCCTTCGCCGGGACGCCGATGATAAAGTCCATCCGCTCGACATACGGGGCCATCGCCTCCGGCAGCTCCACGCGCCCGAGGTTGGACAGGCACAGGCAGGATTTGATCTCGCCCACCATATCGAACACCACGCGCATCGCCGCATTCTTGATGAACAGCGGCATCACCCGCAGCACAGGCGAACGTTCGCTCGCGACGTTGGTCGCGATCTTCGCGCCCATCATCCGCGGGTCGTTCTCCAGCCCCATCCGGTAGTGAACCACGCGGCAGATCTCGTCGAACGTGTAATCGCCGAGCCGCGGATCGATCTCCGGCGTGACATAGGAGGCGAAGTTCCGCAGCGTCCGGCTGGGGAACATCTGCCGCAGATTGACCGGCAGCAGCACCTTCACCGGCTTGCGGTGCCGCCTGCGGGGCGTCTGCTCCGCCTGAAGCTCGCAGATGGCCTTCATCATCGCCGCCGCGAGCAGCTCCGTCACGCTGACGTGGTGCTCCTTCGCGCACTTGCGCACAGCGTCCACCGGCACCATCAGCGTCGTCAGATTCAAAAATCCATCCGGCTCTAACGTACCGGAGAGCTGATAGGCCGTGGACTCTTTGCGGCTCGCGTGGACGTTGCCCGCATAGCGCAAAAAGCTGTCCTCCATCTCCTCCTCGCTCGGGTCCTCCAGCCGGCCCAGCACGCCGTGCTCCGCCGGGATGGAAATGCCGTACCGCTGGCAGAGATATTCCGCCACGAGCGTTTTCAGGAAGATCATCCCGCCCGTGCCGTCGGTGACCGCGTGGAAGAACTCGACCGCGATGCGTTCATGATAGACCAGCACGCGAAACGCGCACTTTCGCACATCGTCGAACGGGACGTGGACGAGCGGATAGCTCCGGTCCTCCTCAATGGGCGGCGCCTTCGGGATCTGTTCAAGATAGTACCAGAACGCACCGCGCCGCAGCCGCACCGCAATCGACGGGAATCGCCGCACCGTCACATCCAGCGCCGCCGCGAGGATCTTCGTGTCGACCGGCTCATTCAGCGTGGCGGAGAGGCGAAAATAGTTCGTCCATCCGCGCCGCTTGGCCGCCGGGTAAATTTTCGCAGCATTGTCGAGGCGCATCCAGCGGAGCTTTTTCGCCGGGGACAGCACCCGCGTCAAAAATGTGTTGATCGTATCGAAGTCCGACATGTTTTCGCTCAGATAATAGAGCACGTAGGCGTGCCACCGCTCCGGCGCAATGACCATCTGACTGTCGCACCCGGCCTTTTGCAGCGCGGCATGCAGCCGCCGCGTGTCATCGAGCATGACCTCATCCCCGCCCACAAAGAGCAACGACGGCGGAAAGCCGCGCAGATCGCCGAACAGCGGCGAGCAGTACGGAATCGCGGGATCGTCAACGTAGCATTTCGCGTAGAAGTCGAGCAGCTCCTTCGTCATCGAGGGGTCGACGTCCCGGTTCGTGACATAGCTCTCCCCGCTCTGCGTCAGGTCGCTCCACGGCGAAATGGCGATCAGGCCGCACGGCAGCGGCAGCTTCTCCGCCCGCAGCCGCAGGCAGAGCGCGTAAATCAGTCCGCCGCCCGCGCTCTCGCCGCAGAGCAAAATCTGCCGGGCCGGATAGCCCTTTTTCAGCAGATACCGGTATGCCTCCAGCGCATCGTCCAGCGCGGCGGGATAGCGGTGCTCCGGCGCGAGGCGGTATGCCGCGCAGAACACGCGCACGCCGCACTCGTCGGCCAGCGTCGCAGCAAAGCCCTTCGCATACTCCAGACTGCCGCAAGTATAGCCGCCGCCGTGCAGATAGAGGATGACCCCC
>USDP01000209.1 GCA_900553545.1 uncultured Eubacteriales bacterium
CGCGGCAAGTCCTTTTTCTTTTGCCGGAATGATCTGGGTTTCATAGAGCTTCCGGTACGCAGCCTCGAGCGCCTCCGGCGTCTTGTAGCCGCGATAGCCGAAGTTGGCGTCGTTCCACGTGTGGCCGGCCAGCGGCAGATTGTACCCGCCGAACTCCGAGAGGACGACGGCGCGGCCCCGCTTATCCGGGCGGAAGCGGTATTGGTAGAAGTAGACGTGCAGGCTCTGCACGTCGCCCGCACCCTGGTCGTGCCAGCCGCTCGCGTGGTCGATCGTGCGTGTCTGGTCGAGCGCGCGGATGCGCCGGACGGCCTCCGCCGCGTCAAACTGACCCCAGCCCTCGTTGAACGGCACCCACATCACGATGGACGGGCAGTTGTAGAGCTGCCGCACCATCTCGTCGAGGCCCGCATAATATTCCGCCCGGCCCGCCGCGTCCGTCCGGGCGAAACGCTTATAATCGTTGTCTTTTTTGTGCCGCCGCGTGATGAGCGGCGCGGAGATCGTCAGAAGGTCATACTTCCCGCCGCCGTTCGGCATGTCCTGCCAGACCAGCATCCCCAGCCGGTCGCAGTGATAGTACCACCGCATCGGCTCCACCTTGATGTGCTTGCGCAGCATGTTGAAGCCGAGATTTTTCATCGTCCGGATGTCCCAGACGAGCGCCTCGTCGCTCGGCGCGGTATAGAGTCCGTCCGGCCAATAGCCCTGATCGAGCACGCCCGTGTGGAAGACCGGTCTGCCGTTCAGCGTCAGGCAGGGGTGCCCCGCCGCGTCGCGCCCGACGCCGACGTCGCGCAGCGCAAAATAGCTCTCCACACGGTCTTCGCCCAGCTCGGCGGAAAACTCGTAGAGCTTCGGGTGCTCCGGCGTCCAGAACTCCGGGGCCTCCACGCGCAGGACGCATTCGCGGTTCGTGAACGCGCCGACGCGCCGCCCCGCAAAGTGGAGATAGCACGCGCGGTTTTCCTCGGCCTGCACCACGACGCGCACGCAGCCGTTCGCCGCGTCCGGCGTGATGCGCAGCCCTGTGATATAGCTCTGCGGCACCCACTCCATCCAGACCGTCTGCCAGATGCCGCTCTGCGGCGTGTACCAGATCCCGCCGCGCTTCGTCTTCTGCTTGCCGCGGCAATATTCGTTCGTGTCCGTTCCGTCGCGGACGGCGACGGTCAGCACCGACGGCCCATCCGTCAGAAATTCCGTCAGCTCCACCGTAAACGCCGTGTACCCGCCGAGATGCGCCCCGGCGAGCTTCCCGTTTACATAAATCTTTGCCTCCTGATCGACGGCCCCGAAGTGGAGCAGCAGCCGCTGTCCCTTGCGCCGCATCTCGGCGATCTCCCGCCGGTACCAGAGCGTCTGCCCCGGCAGCAGCGTCCGATTTACGCCGGAGAGCGGCGCCTCGGGGGAGAAGGGGACGAGGATCTCGCCGTCCCAATGTTCCGGCTCCGCGTCCGACGCCGTGATCGCGTAGTCCCAGCGTCCATTTAAGTTGACATAATTCTCGCGTACCAACTGCGGGCGCGGATATTCGGGCAGAATGGCTTCGGGGTTGAGATTTTCGCCCCAGACGGTTTTCAGCTCTGGCATGATGTTCCCTCCTGTTTGCGAAGCGCCAGCACGAACGGCACGAGCAGCAGCAAGACCACCGCTGCCGCGAGGAAGATGCCCGGCGTCGGCACGGTCTTGACCACGCCAAGTTCGACATACGTGCTGTCAGAATTGCGGATGACCGCCGCGCCGAGCGCCGGGCCGAGGATCATCGGCAGCAGCACGCCAAAGATCATGCGGATGCCCTGAAAATGCCCGGCCTTGCCCTCCGGCGTCCGGTCGCGGATCTCACCGGAGAGGGCCGCCGTGACGAGCATATAGCCGCTCATCATCACGCAGCCCGCGAGGATGACCGTAAGCATCCCACGTGCAAAGAACATCCCGATCAGCCCCACGAACATCACGAGTGCCGCCGGGAGCGTAAAGCGCAGCGGCCCGACCCGGTCGATCACGCGGCCAAAGAGGACGCTGACCGCCGAGGCCACGATCAGAACGACACCCAGAACGATGGCATAACCCTCAATTTTCAGATAATTCTGGATGTAGATGATGAGATAGGGGAAGAAGGTCTGCACCGCGACGGAGAATACGCAGAACGCCGCAAGCGCCAGATAGAGCGCCGGGTGCGCCCGCACGACCGAGGGGCGGAGTCCATAGACGAGGTTCCGAAGATACGGCTCTTTGCGCGGCTGGAGCTTCGGTTCCTCGATGAGGAAGCAGCCCACAAGGCCCGTCAGCGTGACGAGTCCGCCGAAGATGGCGAAGAATTTGCGCCATTCGCCGCGCTGCGTCATGCCGTCGAACGCGCCGAAGATGACGAGCATCGAGATGAGCGGCAGAATTGCCAGCACCGATTCGGTCTTGCCGCGGTCGGCCTCGGAGACGGCGTCGGTGATGTAGGCGTTGAAGGCCGCGTCGTTCGCGGTCGAGCCGAAGAAGGTCATCACGCAGTCGAGCACGACGACCATCATCGCCGCCGCGGCCACGGCGTGCGCCGGGAAGAGCTTCGCCGCGTTTTCAACTGTCACAAAGCCGAATGCCGCCGTGCTCACGCCCCAGAGCAGATAGCCGCCGCAGATGAACAGCTTCCGCTTGCCCACGCGGTCGGACAGCGCGCCCATCAGCAGCGAGATGATGCACGGAATGGCGTACTGCCGCATCAGCCTGCCCATGCGCTCCGTCCCCAAGAAC
>USDP01000210.1 GCA_900553545.1 uncultured Eubacteriales bacterium
CCCGTGTCCATGCACTACGATGTCATGGAGAACGTGGACGGCCGCCTGAAGGTGAAGGTCCTGCTCGCGCAGGCCCTGTTCGGCAAGCCCGACATCATCATGCTCGACGAGCCGACGAACAACCTCGACATCGAGGCCATCAACTGGCTGGAAAACTTCATCCTCGACTATGAAGACACCGGCCTCGTCATCGTCGTCAGCCACGACCGGCACTTCCTCAACACCGTCTGTACCCACATCGTCGACATCGACTACGGCAAGATCAAGATGTACGTCGGCAACTACGACTTCTGGTACGAATCGTCCCAGCTCGTGCAGCAGCTCATCCGCAACAAGAATAAGCGTAACGAGGAAAAGATCGCAGAATTGCAGACCTTCATCTCCCGTTTCGCGGCCAACAAGGCCAAGAGCAAACAGGCCACGTCCCGCCGCCGCCTGCTCGACAAGCTGTCCGTCGAAGAAATGCCCGCCTCGTCGCGCCGCTATCCGTTCGTCGGGTTCGAGCGTGAGCGCGAGGTCGGCAAGGACATTCTCTTCGTCACCGACGTGAGCAAGACCGTCGACGGCGTCAAGCTGCTCGACCACGTCTCCTTCATCGTCGGCAAAAACGACAAGATCGCCTTCGTCGGCGAAAACGAACTCGCGCAGACCACCATGTTCAAAATTCTCATGGGCGAGCTGGAGCCGGACGAAGGCTCCGTCAAATGGGGCCAGACCGTCACCACCAGCTATCTCCCGAAGGACAACAGCGAGTATTTCGACGGCCATACCGAATCCCTCGTCGACTGGATCCGCCAGTACTCGGCCAAGAAGGACGATGTCTACCTCCGCGGCTTCCTCGGCCGGATGCTCTTCTCGGGCGACGATGTGTTCAAGCCTGTCAACGTCCTCTCCGGCGGCGAAAAGGTGCGCTGTATGCTCTCCCGCATGATGCTCTCCGGAGCGAATGTCGTCCTGCTCGACCAGCCGACAAACCACCTCGACATGGAGTCTATTCAGGCCGTCAATAAGGGGCTCATGGCCTTCCCCGGCAATGTGCTCCTTGCTTCGCACGATCATGAGATGCTCCAAACCACCTGTAACCGCGTCATCGAGTTCCAGCCCGACGGCACCATTCTCGACCGCCCCGGCACCTACGACGAATACCTCGACTGGAAACGTTCCCGCCTCTCCGCCCAATAACGCACAACCTTGTAGGGGCCGATGCCGAGCGCAGCTGTTCGCGGCGAAGGAGCGTTACAGATGCGGCCTGCCCCTTGCGGGTACTCATCGGCCCTGCGGGCGGGCAATGCCCGCCCCTACGAATTCTATCGCAGTTCCGGTGGTGAACGTAGGGGCGACCATTGGTCGCCCGCTAAAGGCTCCCCTTTCAGGGGAGCCGAGCCGCGGCTCGCAGGGATTTGATTGGGAGGGGTGCTTGACAGGGGGGCGGTGTGGAAACTATAATCAAGTTTCCAATGTGGACACGACATTCTGTGATTTTAAGGAGCAGAGGAACGAACGGATGGAACCGAAACACGTACCATTTGTGATCGAACGCGCGCGGGCGGAGGACGGCGCCGCGCTGCTGCAATATCTGAAGATCATCGGCGGAGACCTCAGCTTCGGGCCGGAGGGCGTGCCGCTCAGCGTGGAGGCGGAGGAAGCCTATCTGCGCGCACAGGAGGGTTCGGCCGACAATGTGCAGTATCTCGCGAGGGTGGACGGCGAGATCATCGGCACGGCCAGCCTGAACCGCAAGCCCAACCGGATGCGCCACCGCGGCGAATTCGGCATCAGCCTGAAAAAGGCGTGGTGGGGCTGCGGCGCGGCATCTGCGCTGGCGGAGGCAATCCTTGCGTTTGCAAGGGAAAACGGCTTTGAGCAGCTGAATCTCGAGGTGCGCGGCGACAATGCGCGCGCCATCCGGCTGTATGAAAAGCTCGGCTTCCGCAAGCTCTGCACCTTCCCGGCGTTTTTCAAAATTGGCGGCGAGCCGGTCGATTTCGACCTGATGAATCTCGAAATCAGGTGACCGCCATGGAACCAGTGGTACGATATGCAGCGCACGAGGATCTGCCGCGCGTGAACGAGCTGCGGCAGCAGGTCAGCGAGCTGCATGCAGCCGGGCGGCCGGACATCTTCCGCCCTGGCTTCTGCGAAGCGCTACAGCAGCATGTTTACCAGCTCTTTGACGCGCCGGAATTCGATGTGCTCGTCGCCTGTGTCGGCGAAACGATCTGCGGCTTTGCCGCCGTGCAGTATGTGGACAGGCCAGAGTCCGCGTATCTGTGCGCCCGCCGCTTCTATCACATCGAGGAATTCGGCGTGGACGATGGCTTCCGGCGGCACGGCGTGGGGACGGCCCTGCTCCGGTTCTGCCAGGCGGAAGCCGAACGCCGGGGCTTTGACCGACTGGAGCTTGACGTCTGGTCATTGAATGAAGACGCGCAGAAATTCTACGAAGCAGTGGGATTTCAGACCTATCGCAGCCATCTCGAGCTGCCGCTCCACCGCCCGGAGGGAAGCCAAAAGACAGGCTGAGAAACAGAAAAGGCGAGGAACCATGCCGTACGGTATGATTCCTCGTCTTTTTGTTCATCGCGGCGGCAGTCAGGTTGGACTGGCTGACCGCCGCCGCAGGAGGGGGGAAAAGCGGATTTAGTTCAGGATAATGCTCTTTCTAGCGGAGGCTTCGAACATTCTGAGGAGAATGGCCGCGGCCTCGCTGCGCTTGATGGTGCTCGCGGAATGGAACGTGCCCT
>USDP01000211.1 GCA_900553545.1 uncultured Eubacteriales bacterium
TTTCTTCACCGGGCGCGGCGATTCTTTCCTTTCTCAAAAAGAGAAAGAAAAGAATAGGGGCGCAAAAAGCAGGCGGGGAAGGCTCGCTCCAGCTGATCACCCCAGTGCGTCCCACTGCTCCCACGCGCCGCTCTGCGCGGCGGTATGGGTGACGGCGGCCTCCTGGATCGGGAGGAAATACCAGGCCCGCGCATCGCGGTTGTCATCAAAAATCGGCATCCCGAGCTGGAGAGCGTCGAGCGAGGCGGGCGTCCGGCCCAGCAGCGCGTTGAGGATCTGCGCAAGCTGCGCGCGGGAGAGCGGCGCGTCTGCATCGAACGTCTCGCCGTCGAAGCCCATGACCCAGCCGTTTCCTGCCGCGAAGCTGATCTCCGCGGTTTCCCACCCGGCCTTGAGCGACGGCCAGACGGCAGCCGCCGCCTCGTGCGTGGTGAGCCGGTTCAGCGCGCAGGCCAGCTCCGGGCCAGTGACGGTCTGCTCCGGGTGGAACAGGCCGTCCGGCTGCAAATTCATCACCTCCGTCCGGCACGCCAGCGCCGCCGCGCCGTGCGCCCAGTGCTCCGGCGGCACGTCGGGCATGTCCGCGTCCGTCTGCTCGGGCACGTGCTCTGCCAGACGGAACAGGATCACCGCAAGCTGCGCGCGCGTGACCGGCGCCTCCGGACGGATCGTGCCGTCTGGATAGCCCGCGAGATAAGCGGTATGGAGCGCTCCGGCGGCCCGCGCCGGGACGGCGGACAGCAGGAGCAGAAGTAACAGCATTGGGATCCAGCGTAATTTCATCGGTTGCCCTCCTTTGTATGCGCCTCCATTGTCGCACAGCACGGGCGCGGAAGCCGTCGTTTTGCGGCGGGAAAAAATATTTGCCGCACACTCGTCCGCGCCGCCGCAGATTTTCTGAAAAACGCGAACAAAAATCTTGTATTTCGCGCAGAGCTATGATAAAATACCATTTTGTTGAGATTTTCTAGTTGAAAGGGGCGTCCCGTTATGACGCAGGATAAAATTCGGAATATCGCCATCATTGCGCACGTTGACCATGGCAAGACGACGCTGGTTGACCAGATGCTGAAGCAGGGCGGCGTGTATCGTGAAAATCAGGCTGTGGTGGAGCGCGTGATGGACTCCGGCGATCTCGAGCGCGAGCGCGGTATCACCATTCTCGCCAAGAATACGGCGGTTCACTACAAGGATTACAAGATCAACATCGTCGACACGCCGGGCCACGCCGACTTTTCCGGCGAGGTGGAGCGCATCCTGAAAATGGTCGACGGCGTTTTGCTGCTGGTCGACGCGGCCGAAGGCCCGATGCCGCAGACACGGTTCGTGCTGCAAAAGGCGCTGGAGCTGGGGCACAAGGTCATCGTTGTCGTCAACAAGATCGACCGGCCCGACGCACGTGTGCATGAGGTCATCGATGAGGTGCTCGAGCTGCTGCTCGACCTGAATGCGACGGACGAACAGTTCGAGTCGCCGACGATCTTCTGCTCGGCCCGCGAGGGCACGTCGTCCTATACGCCGGACGAGAAGGGCACGGATCTCGTGCCGCTGTTTGAGACGATCGTCAACTACATTGACCCGCCCACGGGCGATGAGAACGGCAATTTGCAGCTGCTCGTTTCCTCCATCGACTACAACGAGTTTGTCGGGCGGATCGGCATCGGCCGCATCGAGCGCGGCAAGGTGCGGCAGAACCAGGAGGTCATCGTCTGCGATTACCACGACCCGTCGATGAAGGAAAAGGCAAAGATCGTCGCGCTCTACGAGTACACCGGCCTTGGCCGCAGCCCGATTCAGGAGGCGGCCGCCGGCGAGATCGTCGCCTTCTCCGGCATTTCGGACATCACCATCGGCCGCACGCTCTGCGTGGCCGATGAGGTGCAGCCGCTGCCGTTCGTCAAGATCTCCGACCCGACGATCGAAATGACGTTCTCCATCAACGATTCGCCGTTCGCGGGCCGTGAGGGCAAGTATGTCACGTCGCGCAATCTGCGCGACCGCTTGCAGCGCGAGCTGCTGAAGGACGTGTCGCTGCATGTCAAGGAGGTTGGCACCGATTCGTTCAACGTCGCGGGCCGCGGCGAGATGCACCTGTCCATCCTCATCGAGACGATGCGCCGTGAGGGCTACGAGTTCCAGGTGTCGACGCCGCACGTGCTGAATAAGATGGTCGACGGCAAGCTCTGCGAGCCGATTGAGCGGATGGTCGCCGATGTGCCGGAAAATTCCGTCGGCGCGGTCATCGATAAGATCTCGCAGCGCAAGGGTGAGCTTGTCACGATGACCCCGATTGGCAGCCGGATGCGGTTGGAGTTCCTTGTGCCGACGCGCGGATTGTTCGGCTACCGCAATGAATTCCTGACCGACACGCGCGGCGAGGGCATCATGGCCTCCGTGCTGGACAGCTACGCGCCCGTCAAGGGTGACATCGAGCGCCGCCTGACCGGTTCGCTTGTCGCGTTTGAGACGGGCGAAGCCTGCGCCTATGGCCTCGGCAACGTGCAGGATCGCGGCACGCTCTTCATTGGGCCGGGCGTGGACGTCTACGCCGGAATGATCGTCGGCGTCTGCAACCGCAACGAGGATATGTCTGTCAACGTCTGCAAGAAGAAGCAGCTGACGAACATGCGTGCCGCGGGCAGCGACGAGGCCATCCGCCTCGCCCCGCCGAAGATCCTCTCGCTGGAGCAGTGCCTCGAATACCTCGCGGACGATGAGCTGCTCGAGGTTACGCCGAAGAGCC
>USDP01000212.1 GCA_900553545.1 uncultured Eubacteriales bacterium
CGCCGCTGCGGCGGAGCTGCGCGCCAAAATTTTCGCCGCGCTTTCCGAGCGGCTGGCCGTGCAGCCGGAAAACCGCCACCTCCAGCGCCAACTCACGCGCATCTATCTGACGCAGATCTCGACCGTTCACGCTTTTTGTGCGAACATTCTGCGCCGTTATGCGCACACGATGGATCTGCCGCCGGATTTCCGCGTGGCAGAGGAATATGAGATGCAGCTCCTGCGGGACCGCGTGCTGGACGATGTGCTGGAGGATGCTTATGCGCACCTCGGCGAGCAGCCGGATGTGGCCGCGGCGATCGACCGCCTCGGCTATGGCCGGGACGACCGGCGGCTGGCCGCGCTCGTCCTCCGGCTCTATGATTCCGTCCGCTGCCAGGTCGATCCTGAGGAATGGATGGCCCGCTGCGAAGCGGCATACACGGATCTCGGCGACGCCGGGCAGACGCCGTGGGGCGTTTACTGGCTGGAGCGGCTGCATGCGAGCGCAAACGACGCAGCAGTGTGCTTACAGGATGCCATCGTGCTCTCCGCGCGCGACGATGCGCTCGCGGAAAAATACATCCCGCTCTTCGAGCGGAATCTTGAAACTGCCCGAGCCTATGCGGCCATGACCACTTGGGATGAGGTCTATACTGCGGCCACGCCGGACTTTGGCCGCCTTCCGGTCGTCCGCAAGGCGGAGGATCTGGACGCGAAGGAGCGCGCAGCGGCGCTGCGTAAATCGGCGCTGGGGCTGCTGCGTGATACGCTGGATGCGTTCTATGGCGACTCCGAGACCGTCTGCCGCAATCTTTCCGCTTCGTTCGGCCCGCTTTCCGGCCTGTTTACGCTGGTACAGCAGTTTGACAAGGCGTTTCAAAAGGCCCGGCGGCAGCGCCGCCTGCTCGACTTTTCAGACCTCGAGCACGAGGCCATCCGCCTCCTGACCGACCGCTATACCGGCAAACCGACCGCAGCCGCGCGCGAGATCGCATCCGGCTATCGCGAAATTCTGGTGGACGAATATCAGGACTCCAACGCCATTCAGGAGACGATCTTTCAGGCTGTCTCGCAGAATGGGCAGAATCTTTTCATGGTCGGCGACGTGAAGCAGTCAATCTACCGCTTCCGCCTTGCAGATCCCGACATCTTTCTTCGGAAATACAGCGCCTATCCCGACGCGGTATCCGCCGCGCCCGGAGAGGCGCGAAAGCTGCTGCTCTCGGACAACTTCCGCTCCCGCAAGGAGGTCCTCGCGGCGGCAAACGATGTGTTTTCCCTCGTGATGAACCGTGAGAGCTGCGAACTGGACTATGGCGAGGCCGAGCGGCTCCGCGCGGGGATGACCTTCCCGCCTGTGGAAGGACCCCTGGTCGAACTGCACTGCATCAACCTCCACGACGGCACGGATGACGACGGCCCCGGCCTCGAGAAAGTGCAGGAGGAGGCCGCGTTTGTGGCACGCCGAATTGCACAGCTTCTAAATGGCGGCTGCATGGTCGCGGAAGGGGAGGGCCTGCGCCCCGCAAAACCCGGCGACATCGTGATCCTCATGCGCTCGCCCGGCATGGCCGCGAATACTTATCAGCGCGCGCTGGCAGACCGTGGCATCGACAGCGTCAGCGACCGCGGCGGCAGCATCCTCGACACCTCCGAGGCCGAGATCTTCCTTGCGCTGCTCGCCATTCTCGACAATCCGCATCAGGACGTCCCGCTGGCGACTGTGTTAGCAAGTCCGGTTTTTGGATTTTCGCCGGATGAGCTGGCTGCGCCGCGCACGTTGGAACGCGACACGGACTATTATGGCGCGCTGCGCGCCATGGAGCCGAAGCCGGAAAAGCTCACGCGCTTCCTCACGTGGCTGGATGAGCTCCGCTCTCGCTTGGACGACCTGCCGCTGCCGGAGCTGATCGATGCGATCTTTGACAGTACCGATCTGCTCGACGTCTTTTCCGCTCTGCCGGACGGTGTCCAGCGCGCGAAAAACCTCGCCGCGCTGCGCGACCTCGCGATCGCCGCCGGTAAAAACGAGAGCTGTACGCTCTTTTCCTTCCGCACGCAGCTCACGCAGATGAAAGAGCGCGGCATCCTGCCGCCCGCAGCAGACGCGGCGCGGGAAAACGCCGTCCGCATCATGAGCATCCACAAGTCCAAGGGTCTGGAGTTCCCAATCGTTGTGCTGGCCGACCTTTCGCGCCGGTTCAATCTGCAGGATAACACGGCCAGCGTCCTGACTGATCCGTCACTCCTGGCCGCCGGTCTGGCCACCGATCTCGAAGCCGGGGCCTGCTGGCCCACGATCGCGCACATGGCCATCTCCGATAAAAAGACGCGCCAGTCCGTCGCGGAAGAGCTGCGCGTGCTCTACGTCGCGATGACGCGCGCGAAAGAGCGCCTGATCATGACCTACTGCTCGGCCCAGCTGGAAAGCACGCTCAAAAAATGGAACGCCGCGCTGAGCCTGCCGCTGCGCCCCTTTGTTTCGGCGCAGGCGCGGCGGCTCGGCGACTGGGTGCTGATGGAGGCGCTCTGCCGGACGGAGTCCGGCGCGCTGTTCGCCGAGGCCGGGCCGAACGAATGGAGCCGCCCGCAAACGTTCCCGTGGCGGGTCTGCCTGTACGATGCGGCTGGACTGCACGGCTGGCAGCCGCCGGAACAGATGGCAAAGCCGGAGACGGAAACGCCGCTCT
>USDP01000213.1 GCA_900553545.1 uncultured Eubacteriales bacterium
GGGGCCTTTGGGGATGCACAAACAAACGCCCCGGCACATCGTGCCGGGGCGTGAGAAGCGATGTTCAACCGATGCGCAGCAGCGCCGTCGCAAACGCGAAATAGACGAGCAGCGACAAAAAGTCGACGATCGTCGTGATGATCGGCGAGGCCATGACGGCCGGGTCGAAGCCGATCTTCTTGGCGAGCAGCGGCAGCGTCGAGCCGACGAGCTTCGCCATGAAGACGGTCAGCGCCATCGAAATGCAAACCACAAGGGCGACCGTGCTCGTGACGCTCTCGTTGTGCATCAGCAGATGGTCGACGAGCATGACCTTCGCAAAGCAGGCCGCCGCCAGGCAGACGCCGCAGAGCACCGCGACGCGGATCTCCTTCCACACGACGCGGAACAAATCTCGGAACTCGATCTCGTTGAGGCTGATGCCGCGGATGATGGAGACGCACGCCTGCGAACCGGCGTTGCCGCCGGTGTCCATCAGCATCGGGATGAATGCCGTCAGGCAGGGGAGCACGCCGAGCGCCGTCTCAAAGTGGGAGATGACAAGTCCTGTCAGCGTCGCGGAGATCATCAGCAGCAGCAGCCACGGGATGCGGTTTTTCCAAATCTCCACGGGCGTGGAGCGCATGTACGGATGCTCGGACGGGAGCATAGCCGCCATTTTTTCCATATCCTCGGTGGCCTCGTCTTCCATGACGTCCCACGCATCGTCGAATGTCACGATGCCGACGAGACGGTTTTCTGTGTCGACGACGGGGAGCGCCAGGAAATCGTATTTCGAGAACATCTGCGCGACGACCTCCTGATCGTCGGTGGTGTTCACGGTGATGACGTGCTCCTGCATGATGTCCTCGATGAGCGTGTCGTCATCCTCACAGAGCAGCAGCGTCTTGACCGTGACCATGCCGATCAGCTTATGGCCGCGCGTGACATAGCAGGTGTAGATCGTCTCCTTGTCGATGCCCGTGCGGCGGATGCGCAAAATCGCCTCGCCGACGGTCATGTTCGGGCGCAGGGAGACATATTCGGTCGTCATGATCGAGCCAGCCGAATCCTCGGGATAGCGCAGGATCTCATTGATCTGCTTGCGCATCTCCGGCTCCGCCTGGCTCAAAATCCGCTGGACGACGTTGGCCGGCATTTCCTCGACGATGTCGACGGCGTCATCGACGTACAGCTCGTCGATGACCTCCTTCAGCTCCGAGTCCGAGAAGCCGCGGATCAGCAGCTCCTGCGCCTCCGGCTCCATCTCGACGAACGTCTCCGCCGCCAGCTCCTTCGGCAGCAGCCGGAACAGCAGCGGCAGCCGCGCTTCGTTCAGCTCGTCGAACACGGCGGCGATGTCCGCCGGGTTCATCGTGCAGAGAATGTCCCGCAGCGAATGATATTTCTTATCATCCAGCAGCTGGATCAGGGCTTTTTCAACGGAAAAATTGTATTCTGCCATGGTCTTTCCTCCTAATTCAGAATGTGGCGGGTTCCGCCCGCCGGGTTAGGAAGTAAAGACACTCTTCAGGCACATCGGGAAGTTCAGGATCTGGCGGAAGGCCAGAACCTTATAAGAGGGTCATGGCGCACGAAGGCGGCTTGGACCCGCGCGAACTTCGGCCTGCAGATGTGCCGCTACTACTTCCTGCGTCCATGATGCTCCCTCCTTTGTCTGTCAAGTTGCGGACCTGTGATGGACACACAAGCCCACTCTTTATAATAGAGGGGAAAAAGCGGTTTGTCAATCGCAAAATCAGGCGAAATGGGTGGAAATTCGCCACGGCTTGTGTTATGATACAGAAAACGACAAACGAAAGAAAAGGGAAAGAGGATCATGACGGAACGGCTTTATTACGAAGATGCGCACATGCGGACGTTCACGGCCCGCGTGGCCTCCTGCGTACCGGGCAAGCACGGCTTCGACGTTGTGCTCGACCGGACATGCTTTTACCCCGAAGGCGGCGGACAGGCGGGCGACACCGGCTTGCTCGGCGGCGTCCGCGTGACGGACACGCACGAACGGGACGGCGAGGTCGTCCACTACTGCGGATCGCCGCTGGAAGTCGGCGCAGAGGTCGCAGGCGAGATCGACTGGGACGCACGGTTTGAGCGGATGCAGCTCCACTCCGGCGAGCATATTTTAAGCGGCCTGGCCCACAAGCACTTCGGCTATGAAAATGTCGGCTTCCACATGGGCGCAGACTTCGTAACGATTGATTTCAATGGTATGCTGGACGACGCGCAGCTGGCGATGCTGGAGCGCGAGGCAAATGAAGCCGTCTGGCAGGATCTGCCCGTCGAGGTCACATATCCCTCGCCGGAGGAACTGAAAACGATCCCGTACCGCAGCAAGAAGGAGCTGACCGGTCAGGTCCGCATCGTGACCGTCCCCGGCTATGACATCTGTGCCTGCTGCGGGACGCACGTCTCCCGCACCGGCGAGATTGGCCCGATCCGTATTTTCTCCTGCGTCAAATTTCATGACGGCGTCCGTCTTGAAATTCTCTGCGGCCGCAGGGCCTACGAGTACGTCGGCCGCCTGATCGCCGAAAACCGCAAAAACTCTGCGCTCCTCTCTGCAAAGCCCGCCGAGACGAGCGCCGCCGTCCAGCGCACGCTGGACGAGCTGGCTGCGCAGAAGCTCCGCGCCGGCCAGCTCGAGACAAAACTTTTCGCCCGGATGG
>USDP01000214.1 GCA_900553545.1 uncultured Eubacteriales bacterium
CGGCGCTCCGCGCGGCGGATGTCCGGCCGGAGCATCTGCTGCTTGCGCTCACGCGCGAGGATCGCTGTACGGCGGCGCGGCTGCTGTGTCGGTCGGGCGCGGATCTCAACTGCGTTTTTTCCAATGTCTATGCGCTCTGCACGGCGCCTGTGCCGGCCGGAGCGGGAAGGGAGCCAGGTACGAAGCTGCTGGAATTATATTGTGAGAACATGGTCGAAAAGGCGTCGGCAATGGAGCCGGTCATCGGGCGCGAACGCGAGCTTGGGCAGCTGCTGCAAATTCTGAGCCGGAAAAATAAGAACAACCCCGCCCTCATCGGCGAGCCGGGCGTCGGCAAGACGGCTATCGTCGAGGGCCTTGCGCAGCGCCTCGCCGCGGGGACGGTTCCGGAGCCGCTGCGCGGCAAACGGCTCTACAGCCTGAACATGGCGAGCGTCCTCGCTGGGACGAAATACCGCGGCGAATTTGAAGAACGCATCCGCGACGTACTGGCTGAGATCCGCCACTGCGGGAACATGATCCTGTTCGTCGACGAGATGCACACGCTCGTCGGCGCGGGCAGCGCCGAGGGCGCGATCGACGCGGCGAACCTGCTCAAGCCCGCGCTGGGGCGCGGCGAGCTGCAAATGATCGGCGCGACGACACTGGAGGAATACCGCAAGTTTATCGAGAAGGACGCCGCGCTCGAGCGGCGCTTCCGCCCCATCACCGTCCGGGAGCCGAGCCGTGCCGAGACGGAGGAAATTTTGAAGGGACTCCGCCCGGGATTGGAGCGCCACCACGGCGTGCGCATCTCCGCAGGCGCGATCCACGCGGCGGTGGAGCTTTCGTGCCGCTATCTGACCGACCGGTTCCTGCCGGACAAGGCGCTCGACCTGCTCGACGAGAGCGCCGCGCGCATCTGGCTGACCGGTGGGCGCGACTGCGACGGCGGGATGGAGAAGGAGAAGCGCGCCGTCTCGCGGGAGCTGGAGCAGGCCGTGACGAACAGCCGCTTCGAGCAGGCCGCACAGCTGCGCGACCGCTTGGAGGCGCTGATCCGCCGCCAGGCCGCAAGCTATCAGTCTCCGCCATTCGTCGGCCCGGAGGAGGTCGCCGCGGCGGTCGCGGAGCAGACCGGCATCCCCGTCCAGAAGCTGAGCAGCCCCGAGCAGGAGCGGCTGCTGCACCTGCGCGAACGGCTGACGGAACAGGTCGTTGGTCAGCCGGAGGCCGTGGAGCAGGCGGCGCGGGCGGTGCTGCGCGGGCGGATGGGACTCGCCGGGGCGCAGCGCCCGGCGGCATCTTTGCTTCTGACCGGCCCGACCGGAACCGGCAAGACGCAGCTCTGCCGCGCGCTGGCAGACTGCGTCTTCGGCACGCAGGACGCGCTCGTGCGCATCGACATGAGCGAATATATGGAGCCAAGCTCCGTTTCGCGCCTGATCGGCGCGCCGCCGGGCTACGTCGGCCACGACGAGGGCGGCATCCTGACGGAGAAGGTGCGGCGGCGGCCCTACTGCGTCGTCCTGCTGGACGAGCTGGAAAAGGCGCACCGCGATGTGACGAACCTCCTCCTGCAAATTCTCGAGGACGGCGTACTGACCGATTCCTTCGGCCGGGCTGTCAACTTCAAAAACACGATCATTGTTATGACGTCGAACGTCGGCAGCGAGCAGAGCGGAAAGGGCGGCCTTGGCTTCACGCCGCAGCCGGACGGCGAACGCTGGCGCGCAGCGGTGCGGGCGGCGTTCCGCCCGGAGCTGCTGGGCCGTATTGACTGTGTGGTCGCCTTCCGCCCGCTCGGCCTGCCGGAGCTGACGGCCATCGCTGAAAAGCTGCTGGGCGAGACGGCGGCGCGCGCCGAAGCACGAAACATCGCGTTGAATGTCGCGCTGGAGACAGCCACGCTTCTGGCTGCACAGTGCCTGGACGATGCGTCCGGCGCGCGTGCGCTCCGGCACCGGATTCAGTCGGCAGTGGAGGACCCACTGGCCGGGCTGATGCTGGCAGACAGCACGCTGACAGCTGCGTCCGTCTCCGTGGAGCGCGGTGCGATCGCCGTCCGCCCTGGAGCCTCGAAATGACAACCAAAACGCCCCGCGTACTTTGAACAGTACGCGGGGCGTTTTGTATGTGGGCAATTAAATCTGCGTTCCGCTCAGGATACGCTTGCGGTATTCCGTCGGGGAGCAGGAGGTGTATTTCCGGAAGACCTCGGAATAGTAGCTCGCGCCGGAGAAGCCGACGGTCGTTGCGATCTCGGTGATGGTCAGCCCCGGGCGGCAGAGCAGGGGAAGGCTCTGCTGGATGCGGTAGTGCAGGAGGAAATCAAAGGGCGTCTGGTGCAGCGTGGCCTTGAACAGGCGGCAGAATTCGCTCTTGTTTGCGTAGCACGCCGCGACCATCTGGTCGAGCGTGATCGGCTCGTTGTAATGCTCATAGATGAAGTTCAGCGCGTTTTTCAGCCGCTGGATCTGTGCGGCGCTTTTGCTGTCGGACGGGCGGACGGTCTGCGTGGAAAACTGCCGGTAAACCTCGATCCACAGCTCGTTGATCGTGTTTTTGACGAGGATCTCGCGGCACATCGCCTCGCCGAAAAACTGCTCGCGCAGACGCTCCACCAGCTCCAGCACGTGCTTGTGCGCTGCGCCTCCGCCGGTGAACAGGCAGAAGGGGAACG
>USDP01000215.1 GCA_900553545.1 uncultured Eubacteriales bacterium
GCGATCTCCAGGAACGACTGTCCCGGAATGTAGGTGAGGCTGTCCGCGCCGAAATAGTCCAGCATTTTCGACGGCGGCATGCTGTCCGCCAGCGACGGCATCGCGGGCAGGACATACTGCGCGCAGCGGCAGTTGCTCATCGGCGTCGGGATCGCGATATGCGCCTTCGCCGCACCCGCCTCGCGCAGCATCTGACAGACGATGCGCAGCGTCGTGCCCATGAAGATGGCCTCGTCCACCACGACGACCTGTTTGCCCTGCAGATCCTCGCCGGTCAGCTTCAAATGGTCGCGAATCAGCCCCCGTCCGCCGCTCCACGTCCGCGAAGCAGAGCGTCCGGTTATTGGGCCGGTGCAGCTTTTCCAGCGCGTTCACCATGGGCTTTCCAAGGCCCTTTGCCAGCCCCTCGGCATAGCAGATGCCCGTCGCCGGGACGGGCGCGGGCAACCTTGCGCGGCAGCGCCGCAGCCAGCGCTGTGCCCAGCATCCGGCGGAACTGCGCCACGGGCCGCCCGCAGAACAGCTCGTCCGGCTTGCAGAGATAGACCAGCCGGAAGACGCAGTACTGCTGCCGGTAGAGCGTTGCGAGTCCTGCGTCGGTCTCGCTGCAATCGAAATACCGTTCCCCCTCTTCCAGAAGTGGAACATAGTGCGGCAGGTGTGCATCGCACGGGTAGATGTTTGTGCGGTCAAAATCATAGAGCGCCGCCAGTTTTCCGAGAAAACGGAAGCGGGTGGTGCGGCGCGTCTGGATCAGGCGGATCGTGCCGTCCGCACGCTCGCGCAGCGCGGCACGGATGCGCGCCGCCGCCTCGTCGGCCAGGACGAAATACGCCGGTACAACGTCATCCGCGTCCATGCGCTCCTCCGCATCGCCTCGCCGAGCCAGCCCTCGGGGCGGCCGCGGCGGTCAAGCCCATACAGCTCCGGCAGAATGAACACCGTGCAGGCAGACGGGAAGCACGGCAGGAAGCTGTGTGCCTCCGCATCAATCAGCAGGGCGCAGTGCAGCCCTTCCTTCGTCGCCCAGTCCGCCGCCGCGCGCGCCTCTGTATAACGCTGCGCAGCCGCCGCATCCTCCGGCTCTCCGCAGTATGGTACATAGACGACCACGGCCTCAACCCAGCCGAACTTCCGCGCGTTGACCGGAAAGGGCTGCTCCAGCGCCGCAATGTCATAGCTGCGGCCGAGCAGATCGTTCAGCTTTTCATCCAGAATCGGATAGGTTCCGGAAATCAGGATCGTCTTTTGCATGGTAGGTTCCTCCTCGGGAATCGGAATGCCTGTGCCAGAACGTGCTTTTCTGACGCAAATATACAATTATCGATTTTATTATATATTATCTAACCGTTTCGCGCCACCCCCCTTTTCCCGCACGGCACACAAAAATTTGCGCAAGCGGACGAAAACGCCCGGATGTCCCATTCAGGACATCCGGGCAGCTTTTCAATTTTTGCGATTTTACGCTCAGAGTTTTTCGTCGTCGATCATTTCCTCGGTCACGATGGACTCGGGGGTAATGCCCGGCTCGAAATCGCGGTAGGCCAGCAGGCCGGAACCGGCGGGGATGAGCTTGCCGATGATGACGTTCTCTTTCAGGCCGACCAGATGATCGACCTTGCCCTTGATGGCCGCGTCGGTCAGGACCTTCGTCGTCTCCTGGAAGGAGGCGGCGGACAGCCACGACTCGGTCGCGAGGGACGCCTTCGTGATGCCCATCAGGATCAGGCTGTCGGTCGCGAGACGGAGATCCGTCTCACCTGCGTCGATGCGGGCCTGGATCTTGTCGTTGGCATCCTCATACTCGTAGACGTCGACGACCGTGCCGGACAGCAGCTCGGTATCGCCGGGATCTTCGACGCGCACCTTGCGCATCATCTGACGGATGATGACCTCGATGTGCTTCTCGTTGATGTCAACACCCTGCTGACGGTACACAGCGAGAACGCCCTGCGTCAGATAATCCTGCACAGCTTCCACGCCGGAGATGCGCAGCACGTCGTGCGGGTTCAGCGCGCCGTCGGTGATGGGTTCGCCCTTGCGGACGCGCTTGCCATGCTCGACCTTCAGGCCGACCGAATACGGAACCTGGTACTGCTTGACCTCGCCGTCGTCGGCGGTGATGGTGATGTTGCGGAGGGCGGTGCGGTGCGAATCGTCGACATCGACCACGCCATCGATCTCGCTGATCTGCGCCATCTTCTTCGGCTTGCGCGCCTCGAAGAGTTCTTCAACACGGGGAAGGCCCTGCGTGATATCGTCGCCCGCGACGCCGCCGGTGTGGAAGGTTCGCATGGTCAGCTGCGTGCCGGGTTCGCCGATGGACTGCGCGGCAATGATGCCGACAGCCTCGCCGGGGTTGACCAGCTCGCTTGTCGCAAGGTTCATGCCATAGCACTTCGCGCACACGCCGGAACGGGCTTTGCAGCCGAGAACCGAGCGGACATAGACCTTGTTGATGCCGTGCTCGGACAGGCGCTTGGCGTCCTCCTCGCGGAGCATGACGTCCTTCGAATGGAGCAGCTCGCCCGTCTTCTCGTCAACGATATCGTAGACCGGATAGCGGCCGCGGATACGGTTGGCAAAGGAGTCGAT
>USDP01000216.1 GCA_900553545.1 uncultured Eubacteriales bacterium
TCGACCAGAACGTCAGAACCGGTGATGAAGGTCGCAAGGTCGCTGAGGAGAAAGGCAACCAGACCGCCGATCTCGTCCATGGTGCCAAAGCGCTGCATCGGCGTGTCCTTGGCAATTTCGTCGAGATAGTACTGCGGAATGTTGTCATGGATGCCGGAGAGCATATAGCCGGGGCTGATGCTGTTGAAACGGATATGGTCGCGGCAGAAGTCCATGGCGAAGGATTTCGTCAGGTGGAGCACACCAGCCTTTGCAGCGGTGTAGCAGATGGAATGGCGCGCGCCCTCACCATGCGCCTCATTGACGATGTGCGCGGACATGGAAGCCGTGTTGACGACGGCGCCGCCCTTGCCCTGCGCCTTCATCTGATGCGCGGAGGCCTGATCGACGAGCATCATGCCGGTGAGGTTGACGCCGAGCATGCGGTTCCAGCTTTCCAGCGGCATATCGCCGTTGTCGTCCGGGGAGATGATACCGGCGTTGCTGTGGACAAAGTTGACCTCGCCATAGGCGCGGAGCACCTCAGCCATCATGGTGCTGACGGAGTTCGGATCGCTGACGTCGCAGCGCAGCGCGATGCAATGCGTGCCGAAGCGCTTGTTGATCTCTTCGGCGTTCTGCCGGGCACGCTCGAGGTTGATGTCGACGAGCGCGACATCTGCGCCAAGCTCGGCCAGCGCGGCGGCGGTGCTGCGGCCGATGCCGCCGGCGGCGCCGGTCACGAAGCCTTTTTTGCCCTCAAAGGAGAAACGATCTTTGATCGAGCGAAGATGCGAAATATCAATGGCCGTTCCCATAACGTGCTCCGTTCTTTGAAACGTCAAACGTCGTCGCTGAAGCGGAAAACCAGCTTAATATACTTGCCGCTGAGTGCTTTGTCAAATGCTTCCTGGCATTGCTCGGGCGGAAAGACGCCTTCGATGATGTCATCAGAGTCGATCGAGCTGAGCATGGCAACCGTGGCGGGGAAGGAGTCTGCCGAGGTATACATTCCGTGAATATGCTTGGATTGTTCGTAAAGCGTCCGGTAGGGGTTGATTTTCAACTCGAAATCAGGCTTATACATGGCGAACATGACGCAATGGCCGTTTTTGGTCATCAGGTCGGGCATGGCCTGCGCGGCAGAGCTGCCGCCGGAGCATTCGATGACGGCGTCGAAGCCGAGACCGTCGGTGAGCGCCATGGCCTTCTCCTGCCAGTCCGGCTCCATCGGGTTGACGCAGGCGTCCGCGCCGCATTTGAGGGCGATGGCGTGCTTGGCCTCGACGATGTCGCTGACAACGATCAGCGACGCGCCGGCCTTGCGGGCGAGCTGCGTGGCGTAGAGACCGATGGGACCTGCGCCGGAGACGAGCACGCGGCTGCCGAAATGGACGCCGACGGTCTTGCAGGCGTTCAGCGCAATGGACAGCGGCTCGGTCTGCGAGGCGTGCAGCAGGGAGACGTTGTCAGGAATCTTATAGACCTGCGACATATGCCAGCAGACGTATTCGGCCATGCCGTCGAAATGCGCTTCGGGATGTTCACAGAAGTTTTCCTGTCCGGTGCGGCAGAAATAGCAGGAGTTGCAGAAGTGCGTATAGTTGGCGGTGATGCGGTCGCCGACCTTCAATCCCATTTCCTTGGCCTTTTCGCCGAGATCTTCGATGACGCCGGAGATCTCATGTCCCATGTGAAAGGGGATCATGGAGCGGATGGCCGCTTCCAGCTCCTGGGGCAGGTTGCCGCGGACGACGTGCGCGTCGGAGCCGCAGATCGAGGCATAGGCGATGCGGATGAGGACATCTTCGGGGCCGGGCGTGGGCTTTTCACACTGGAGCATCTCCACCTTGCCGGGGATATGCTCGGAAACCTTTGCGTATTCAGTCAATGTAATTGCTTTCATATCGTTGTGCATCCTTTCCATCGATTATTTGCCGAGCAGCTCGCGCACGGCGCGCTTGATGCCCTCGGGATCATAGCCAAAGTGGGCGTATAGCTCATAGCAGTCGCCAAGGGGCGGGAAGTCCTCTCCGGGAATGCCGAGGCGGCGGAAGGGGACGCCGATGCCGGCATCGGCCAGCGTCTCTGCAACGGCGCTGCCGAGACCACCGGTGATGAGGTGATCCTCCGCCGTGATGATGTGGCCGGTTTCCTTTGCGGCCTTGACGATGGCGTCCTTGTCGAGCGGCTTGATCGTGTGCATATCGATCACGCGGACGGAAATGCCTTCCTTGGCGAGTCCGTTTGCCGCAGAGATGGACAGCGCGACGAGCGAGCCGGTGGCGATGATGGTGAGGTCGGTGCCGTCGAGGGCGGTGATGGCCTTGCCGACTTCGTAGTCATAGTCCTGCGTGGTATAGACGGCAGGCTCTGCGCCGCGGGCGATGCGGAAGCAGACGGGTCCGGGATATTCCAGCGTGGCGCGGATGGCCTTGATACACTGCGCCGAATCGCTCGGGGCGATGACGGTCATGTTCGGCAGATCGCGCATGATGGCGAGGTCCATGATGTTATAGTGCGTCGGGCCGCCGCCGAAGGTCAGGCCGGAATGGGTGTTGACGATGCGGACGGGGGATGTTCTGATAGGCAACGTCGGTAT
>USDP01000217.1 GCA_900553545.1 uncultured Eubacteriales bacterium
CCTACATCCTTTATCGCACTCCGATTCTAAACGTAGGGGCGACCATTGGTCGCCCGCCATACGCCAAATCTTTGCGCGCAAAACGCCCCGGTTCTGAATAGAACCGGGGCGTTTCCCTATATTTATTGTTCGTAGAGCACGATCGCAGCGGTCTTCGCCGCGCCGTCCGGCGCATAGGATTCCATCGGATAGACATCCCGATATCGTTCCAGCAGCGTCTCCAGCGTCTCCGCATCCACCGGATAGACCCATCCGCCGTCGGCCAGCTTTTCATTGCTGCCCGTCAGCTCCGGGAGCGACGCACAGTCCCAGATCGCAAGCACCGCACAGGCGTTGTCCCGCGCATACTGCGCCGCGGCCTCCGACGTGTGCTCGTCGGACTGCGTCTCCGGAAAGAGCGTATCCACGATCTTGTGCAGTGACGCGCTGCTCTGGTTCCGGTTTGAAAAACCGGGCATCTCAATCAGGCCGAAGGAACCCAGCACGAACGCCGCAGCCGCCGCCACGCCGATCACCGCCACGGGCACCCAGCGTTTTTTCTGCTGCCGCTTCGCCGCGTCCGCGCGAACCTCGCGCATCACCGCGTCATGCAGTGCCTTTGGCGGCTCCAGCTGCGTCTCGGGCAGCATCGCGTCCACATCCCGCAGCGTCCCATAGACCCGGCGGCAGTCCGCACATTCGTCCAGATGGGCCTGCAATTCCGCGTGCTCCGTTTCGCTGAGCCTGCCGTCCAGCTCTGCGCTGAGCAGCTCCAGCGTCTTGTCACAGTTCATTTCGCAGCCACCTCGCCTTCCATGGATTCAGACGACGCGCGGCGCGAAAGGTTCCCGCGTTCGAGAATTTTTTTCAGTTGATTTCGCGCGCGTGACAGGCGCGACTTCACCGTTCCGATCTGGATGTCCAGCACATCCGCGATCTGCTCATAGCTCATCTCATTCACGACCCGCAGCTGCAAGACTGCCCGGTGCTCCGGCAGCAGCTGCGCCATCGCCGCGGCGAGCGTCTCGCGCGTCAGCTTCAGCTCCACCTGCTCCTCCGGGAGCGGCTGCGCATCCGGCACGGCGTAGGTCTGTTCCTCGCCGTCCGCGTCCTCAAACGTCAGCGGCACGGTCTGCTGCCGGCGCCGCCTGCGCAGAAAGTCGATGCAGATGTTGCTGCACAGCCGGTAGAGCCACGTGGAAAACGCCGACGCAAACTGATACTGGTCAAGACAGCGCCACGCCCGCAGAAACGTCTCCTGCGACAGATCCATCGCGTCGTCCGGGTTCCCCGCCATGCGATAGCAGAGATTGTAGACGTTTTTCTGATGTTCGAGCAGCAGCTGCTCAAAGGCGTCCGCATCGCCGCGCTGCGCGCGACGGATCAAAAGTTCATCCTGCAAGATCCTCACCTCAAATCCCGCTTGATCCCGGCAGCGATGGCCGCGATGTCGTCCATCGTCGAGATCGAAGAAATCTTCTCCTTATAATATCCGCTGTACGGCACGCCGCGCAGATACCACGCGAAATGCTTCCGCGCCTCGAGACACGCGATGTGCTCGCCCTTGTCCTCCGCCGCGAGGTCAAATTGCCGCAGTGCGATATCCACGCGCTCCGAAAGGGGCGGCCTCGCCGGGATCTCCTCGCCGCGCAGCGCCGCCTCGCACTGCGCAAACAGCCATGGATCGCCGAATGTCCCGCGCCCGAGCATGAACCCGTCCGCGCCCGTCCGTTTTTGACACTTCACTGCATCTTCCGCCGAGAAAATGTCACCGTTTGCGATCACCGGGATCGACACGGACTCTTTCACGGCCCGGATGGCGTCCCAGTCGGCCACGCCGGAATAGAGCATCGTCTTTGTCCGCCCATGGACGGCCACGGCCGATGCTCCGGCAGCCTCCACGAGCTTCGCCAGCTCCGGCGCGTTGCAGCTGCCCTTATCCCAGCCCTTGCGCATCTTCACCGTCACCGGCACGGAAACGGCCTTCACGACCGCCTCCACGATCCGCGCGGCCCGTTCCGGGTCGCGCATGAGGGCGCTGCCGTCGCCGTTGTTCACGATCTTCGGCATCGGGCAGCCCATGTTGATGTCGAGAAAATCCGCGCCGGACAGCTCCAGCGCAAAGGCCGCAGCCTCCGCCATCACGGATGGCTCATTGCCGAAGATCTGCGCGCCGCAGACGCCGCCGTCCGTCTTGCGCAGTAAGCTCATGCTCTTTTTGTCGCGGTAGACCAGCGCGCGGGACGACACCATCTCCGTCACCGTCACCGCCGCGCCGAGCGCCTGACAGACGCAGCGAAACGCCCAGTCCGTCACGCCCGCCATCGGCGCGAGCCATGTATTTCCCTGTATGTCCAGTGTTCCGAGTTTCATAGAAGCCCACTTTCCCAATTTACTTCCATCCATTTTATCACGAACCCCGCCGGAACACAACAAAAACCGTGGCCTCCCGGCCACGGTTTCAGAATTCTTCAGATTTTCCCTTTTTTCCCGTACCCCCGCCGCAGCGGATAAAGGCTCCCCTTGATTGCATCAAGGGGCCGCGAAGCGGGGGCGCAGGAGTGAATGACATGCCGGTGGCATGTCAGA
>USDP01000218.1 GCA_900553545.1 uncultured Eubacteriales bacterium
GGTTGAAGAGGTTGCTGTAAATCAGACGGCCGATCAGATACTCCGCCGAGAAATAATAGGCGCGGCGGCCGTTCTGCTGGGTGTGCCGGGTGCGCGACCAGCGGTCGTTGATCTCCATCATGATGACGTCGCTCAGCGCCTCATGCAGGCGCTCGGGCGACGTTTCCGTCAGCGTTTCGTCGTGGCGGAAATGGAGCATGGCCTCGGTCTGCTGAACCAGGCGGTCGGTGTATTCACTCATATTGTTCCTCCTAATGGATCAAAGTCAAACAGAAAGCCGCGCCCCGCACATGTGGGAGCGCGGCACTCAGGACTGGTATGCATTGTTCGGCAAGAGCATTCGGCGAGAGGCTTTTTCGCAAGGCAAGATTCGGAATATGCAGGAATACTGGATGTATTTCAAATATTCCGAACCGCAGAATTGCGGGAAAGAATCCGCCGAGGCCGCCGCCGCGGCAATGCGCAGCTGTCCTTTATATTATACGCGCTTTGCGGCATTTGTCAAACGTGCGATTTTTTCCGCGAGCGCGTCCGTCAGCTGACCGGGCGTCAGACGCCAGCGCCAGTTCTGCGGCTTGAGCGTGCCCGGCTCGTTCATGCGGGCCTCCGCGCCGAGCCGGAGATAGTCCTGGATCTGTGCAACGAAAAGGTTTGCCTTCGACTGCATCCCGGCGTCGATGATCGCGTCCGGCAGATCGTCGTCCGGGCCAATGCCGAGGTATTCACGGGCATAGGCGTCAGACTCCGGCGAGAGATTCTCGCAGAACTGCATGAGCGTCTCGTTGTCGTGCGTGCCGGTATAGCAGATGCAGTTTTCGGTATAGTTGTGGGGCAGATAGTTGCTCGGCTCGCGCGGGTCAAAGGCAAACTCCAGCACTTTCATGCCGGGAAAGCCCGAATATTCCACGAGCTTCAGCACCTCGGGCGTCAGGAAGCCGAGATCCTCCGCGATGAAGTCGATGTGCGGATAGGCGGTCTTGATCGCGTCGACAAGCGCGCGGCTCGGACCCTGTACCCACTTGCCGCACCGGGCGGTGCGGTTTGCGCCGGGGATGCACCAGTAGCTCTCAATGCCGCGGAAATGGTCGATGCGCACGACGTCAAAGCTGCGGCCCGCCGCGCCCACGCGCTCCAGCCACCAGTCAAAGCCGCGCGCGGCCATGTGATCCCAGTCGTAGATCGGGTTGCCCCAGAACTGGCCGTTCCGGCTGAAGCCATCGGGCGGACAGCCTGCCACAACGCGCGACCGACGCGAGCGGGTGAGCTGGAAGTTCTCCGGATGCGACCAGACGTCAGCGGAATCCAGCGGCACATAGATCGGCAGATCGCCGATGATGCGGATGCCGTTGTCATTGGCGTATTTGCGCAGCCGCTGCCACTGTTTGTGGAAGCAGTATTGCAGGAAGCAGTGGAACTGGATGTCGGTTTCCAGCTGCCCGCGCCAGTGTTCGATTGCCGCGGGCTGATGCGCGCGGATATCGTTGGGCCACTCCGTCCATGGCCCGTTGCCGAAATGCGCCTTCAGCGCCATGAACAGCGCATACTCCGGGAGCCATGCGGACTCCTGCTGCACATATTCGTCAAAATCCGCAGGTGTGCTCCGCAAAAAGCGCGCAAATGCGCGCCGCAGCATGGGCAGACGGATCTCATAGAGCAGAGCATAGTCGACGTGCGCAGGGTTCTCGCCCCAGCTCTGCCCGTCCAGCTCCTCCTGCGTCAGCCACCCGGCGGCGACGAGCTGATCCGGGTCGATGAGGTAGGGATTGCCCGCAAAGGTCGAAAACGCCTGATAGGGCGAATCGCCGTAGCCCGGCGGGCAGATCGGCAGGATCTGCCAATAGGACTGCCCGGCCTTTTTCAGGAAGTCGACAAAGTCAAACGCAGCCTTGCCGAGGTTGCCCACGCCGTAGGGCGAGGGGAGGGAGGTGATGTGCAGCAAAATGCCGCTGTTTCGGTTCATCATAAGAAATCACTCGCTATTCTGTGATATTCCGGACGCTCTCGCGCACGGAAAGAGTAAACGGGACGGTCACGTGGCGGGCCGGAGCGCCCTGCTCCATGCACCGCATCAAAATGTCAAATCCGCGCCGCGCCAGCAGCTCCACATGCTGGGCGATGGTGGTGAGCTTCGGGGTGTAGAAGCTGCCGATCTTCAGTCCGTCGTAGCCGATGATGGACACGTCCTCCGGTACGCGCAGTCCCGCGTCGGCCAGCGCGCGCATCGCGCCGATGGCGATGACGTCAGCCATCGCGAAGACCGCCGTGACCTCCGGCGCGCGCTTTAGGATGGTCTGCATCCCGGTGTAGCCGTTCTCATAAGAGAAGCGGCCCGCGTAGTAAAAGCGCTGCGCGTCAAACTCCAACCCCTGGCGGCGGAAGGCGTCGAGAAAGCCCTCATAGCGCCGCGCGGAGGTATCGGAGATGTCGAGCGAACCGCCGAGCATCGCAATGTTTCGGTGTCCGCAGCGCAGCAGGTAATCCACTGCGCAGTCCGCTCCGGCGCGGTCGTCGGTGCTGACGCTGGAAAGATTCGAAAAGAGGAGGGACGATGCGTTGTGCGTGACAA
>USDP01000219.1 GCA_900553545.1 uncultured Eubacteriales bacterium
ACTTTATCGACAGACGGAGGGCGCTCCCGAACAGGGAGCGCCCTTTAGACTGTCGCGAAAACGTACATAATTGCAAAAGGCCGTTCCCGAGGAGTATGTGAGGGGACGGCCTTCTGCTGTATATAAAGTGTATCGGATGTGGTCTTGCTTATGAGCACAGCCCGCATTTTTCGCAGGCGGACGGGGTGGTGGCACAGCCGCCGAGGGCGGTCTCGCGCAGCTCGAGCGGAATGCGGCGGCCGACAGCGTACATGGTGTCGAGCATCTCGTCGAACGGGATGAACTGGCGGATACCGGCGAGCGACAGTTCTGCGGCAACGAGGGCATTCGCCACGCCTGCCGCGTTGCGGTTCTGGCACGGATACTCGACCAGACCGCCGACCGGGTCGCAGACCAGACCGAGCATATTCATCAGCACGGTGGACGCCGCGTCGAGGCACTGCTCGGGAGAGCCGCCCATCAGCTCGACCGCAGCGCTCGCCGCCATGGCGGAAGCGACGCCGATCTCGGCCTGACAGCCGCCGACCGCACCGGCAACAGTCGCGTTGCGCATGGCGAGATAGCCGATGGCGCCTGCGTTGAACAGCGCGTCGATCAGACGCTCGTCCGAGATCCTGTAGCAGTCCTGAAGCGCGAACAGCATGCCCGGCAGCACGCCGGCGCTACCTGCGGTCGGCGCGGCCACGATGAGGCCCATCGAGGCGTTGACCTCGAGCACCGCCATCGCATACTGCGCGGCCCTGTGCAGCACATCGCCGCAGATCGAGCGGCCCTTTGCATCGTGCTGCGCGAGCTTTTTCGCCTCGCCGCCGATCAGTCCGCCCATGGACTTGACGGGCGTTTTGAGCGGCGTCATGGCGGAGGCGCGCATGATCTCGAGCGCGTGCGTCATGCGGTGCGTGACCTCGTCGCGCGTGCTCTCGCCCAGCTCGCATTCGCGGCGGCGCATGATCTCGGAGATAGGGAGCTGCTGCTGTGCGCACAGCGCGAGCAGCTCGGAGGCATTTTTGAAATCCATAACGTTCCCTTCTCCTTTACGGTTCGATAATCATGACGTCGCGGACGTTCGGGTTGTCGCGGAGCGGCTCCTCGATGCCCTCGGGGAAGCGGCCGTCCGACTCGACGATGGTGTAGGCGGTATGTCCCTTGGCCTCGCGGAACAGGCGCATGAAGGCGATGTTTACGCCCTTGTCGCTGAGCACCTTGGTGATGTGCGCCACAACGCCCGGCTTGTCCTGCTGCACGACAATGACCGTGCTGTATTCACCGGTAAAGTCGACCTCGACGCCGTTGATGCGCGCGATGCGGCATTTGCCGCCGCCGAGCGACTCGCCGCGGATGGTCATCACCTGACCGGCGACGTTCTCCATGCGGATGTCCACGGTGTTCGGATGGACATCGGTTTCGGTCTCGCACGGCGTGAACGAATAGGCAAGGCCGCGCTCGGTCGCGATGGAAAACGAGTCGCGGATACGGGTGTCATCGGTCGAGAAACCCATGATGCCGCCGAGCAGGGCGCGCCAGAAGGCCACCTCCAGCGGCGCAAGGCCTTCTTCCATGCAGATTTTGGAAAAAGGGCCGATGAGCGACCACAGGACGGCGGCGGCGAGCACATACAGATAGCCCGTCATCTGTTTCGGATCCTTTGCCATAAACGTTTTCCTCCAGAGGGTCGGCGGTTCCGCGCGGGGCTTGGCTGCGTTCCGCCCCGGCCTGAATGCTATTCTATGATGAAGGATTCCGCGTGCGAGGGGTTCGCATACTGGCCGAAACGCTTGACGGTCAGGGCAAGGGCTTCTTCAAGCTTGGATCTGGCGGAGAAGGAGAACACGACCGTCAGGCAGGAGCGGGTTTCCTGCGTGATCATGGCGCGGGTAGAGTCGCTGGTGGGGCTTCCGAACGCGCCTTCCCCGTCTGCGAGCAGGGGCATGTTTTCGAGCGCGATGTCGTCCTTGCCGATGCCCGGATACACCTCCCCGGCCTTGCCCAGACGGAAAACGATGTCCGCACCGATGCGGGCCGTATCGTAAGAGCCGAGGGAGAAACCCGTTTCGAGCGAGACAAGGTTGTTGGCGTCCACGACGCTGTTGATCTGGTAAAGGGCCTTGCCCTGGCGCACCCGGCGGTACAGCGATTCGGACGAAACGCGGAAGCGTCCGGGGTCCTTGCCGAAGGCCTTGTACGCCTTCCGGGATTCGGCGAGGTTGGGGATCTGGGCCAGCGGCGTGGTCTCCAGCATGGTTTTGAGGTACGGGGCAACCTCGTTTTCGAGGCAGGTCCAGAGAGAGTCTTCGCGGGCGCGTACGTCCGCCGTGTAGATGAAGCAGCCCAGACGCGCTTCGGGCCACGCGCCCTTGATGGATGGATCGATGGTGACGTTGAGGGCCGACATGTCCGCTCCTTGTGCAATGGGGATTGCCGAGGGCGAAACGGCCGTCTCGTCCTCATGCCGGAACGGACAATATCACGGGCGGGTCCGGGAGTCTTGTTCCGGACTCCTGTTTTTTTGTTCCAATCGCGTTTGCCTCCGGTAGGCGGCGGGCGTCAGGCCGGTCAGG
>USDP01000220.1 GCA_900553545.1 uncultured Eubacteriales bacterium
TTCCGCGATTCGTGTCAGGACCTGCTCGGCTTCGTGCATATCATTCCGGAGCGCGCAAGAGAGCGGATCCTGGACATCGCCGCCACGCAGTTTGCGGACGGCAGCGCCTATCACCAGTATCAGCCGCTCACGAAAAAGGGAAATCTCGCCGTCGGCAGCGGCTTCAACGATGACCCGCTGTGGCTGATCGCAGGCGTGGACGCGTATCTGCGCGAGACCGGCGACTGGTCGATCCTGGACGAGGTCGTGACCTTTGACTGTGACCCGGACAACGCCGCGCCACTCATGGAGCATCTGCGCCGCAGCTTCCGGTTCACCTGCACGCATCTTGGGCCACACAAGCTGCCGCTCATCGGCAGAGCCGACTGGAACGACTGCCTGAATCTCAACTGCTTCTCCGCCCACCCCGGCGAGAGCTTCCAGATCACCGGCCCCAGCGAAGGCCCGGTCGCGGAGTCGGTGTTCATCGCCGGGATGTTCGTCAAATACGGCAGGGCCTACGCCGATATTCTTCGCCATCTGGCGCTGACCGCAGAAGCTGCAGCGGCTGATGCCGCAGTCGCAGAGATGCAAACAGCCGTGCTGGATGCGGGCTGGGACGGCGCATGGTTCCGCAGGGCCTACGACGCGTTCGGCGCGCCCGTCGGAAGCAAAGACTGCGCCGAAGGGCAGATCTTCATTGAGCCGCAGGGCATGTGCGTCATGGCCGGCATCGGCAAGGAAACCGGCGAGGCTGCACAGGCGCTGAAAAGCGTGGAAGATCGGCTCGACAGCAGGTTCGGCATCGTCCTTCTGCAGCCGGCCTACACAAAATATTATCTGAATCTCGGCGAGATCAGCTCGTATCCGCCTGGATACAAGGAAAACGCGGGGATTTTCTGTCACAACAATCCCTGGATCACCTGCGCGGAGGCCGTCCTGGGGCACGGCGCACGCGCGTTTGAAACCTACCGGAAGATCTGCCCGGCCTATCTGGAAGCCGTCAGTGAGGTCCACCGCACGGAGCCGTATGTCTACAGCCAGATGGTCGCGGGCAAGGACGCGCCGACGTTCGGCGAGGCCAAAAACAGCTGGCTGACCGGCACAGCCGCATGGACGTTCGTGTCGATCTCGCAGGCCATTCTCGGTGTGCAGCCGGAGCTGGACGGGCTGCGGATCGACCCGTGTGTCCCGCCGGAATGGACGCACCTGACACTGACGCGGCGCTTCCGCGGCGCGCAGTACCGCATCACGGTCGAAAATTCGGACGGTGCGGAGCACGGCGTGCGGGAGCTGTATGTGGACGGCGTGCGGCAGGACGGGAATCTGATCGCCCCCGCCGCGCCGGGCAGCGTTGTTTCGGTGCGCGTGGTTCTGGGAGGCTGAGATGGCGTTTCGGGAGGATTTTGTCTGGGGCGCGGCGTCAAGCGCGTATCAGACCGAGGGCTTCCCGTCCGCGGATGGCGGCGGGGAGAGCATCTGGGACGCATTCTGCCGCCGGCCCGGCGCGATCGCAAATGGAGATAACGGCTCGATCGCCTGTGACGGCTATCACCGGTTTGAAGAGGACATCAGGCTTTTATCGTCGCTCGGGCTGCGTGCGTACCGCTTTTCCACGAGCTGGGCGCGCATCGACCCGGAGGGCAGCAGCGCCTGGAATGAGGCCGGCCTTGCCTACTATGACCGTGTGGTAGATTGCTGCCTGCAAAACGGCGTGACGCCGTGGATGACGCTCTATCACTGGGAACTGCCGCAGGCGCTGGAAGAATCCGGCGGCTGGCTGCGCCGCGAAACAGCGGAAGCCTTTGCCCGCTTTGCCGGGATGATGGCGCAGCATTTCAAAGGCCGTGTCTCTCATTTCATCACGCTCAACGAGCCGCAGATTGTTCTCAAGCTCGGCTATTGCGATGGAATTCACGCACCAGGACATCGATATTCCCTGCCGCAGCTTGCCGCATGCTGGAAGCATCTCCTACTGGCGCACGGTCTTTCCTTCCGTGCCATCCGTGCCGCCGCACCGGACGCGCAGATCGGTATTGCCTCCACCGGAAAGCTCTGCTATCCGCACAGCCCTGCCGATGAGACCACCGCGCGGCAGGAGACCTTCCGCCTGACGGATGCCGACTGGATGTTCACGCACCCGATCGTTTTAGACGCCGTGTGCCTTGGCCGTGTCGAGCCAGAACCGGGAGCGCTTCGCGGCCTTTTAAGCGCCGTCACGCCCGCAGAATGGGACACGATGCACGCTGTTCCAGACTTTATCGGCGTCAATTCGTACAACGGCAGCGAGATCGCCGCCGGGCCGGACGGCGTGCCGGTCTATCTGCCGCGGCCGCAGGGCTTTGCCTGCACGGCGCTCAAGTGGCCCGTCACGCCGGAGATCATGGCGTATGGCTTTGCCTTTCTCTTTGACCGCTACCGGCTGCCGCTCTACGTGACGGAGTGCGGGCTGAGCTGTAATGACCACATCTTCCTGGACGGGCAGGTCCACGACGCGGACCGGATCGATTTTCTGCACCGCTATCTGCTTGCGCTTTGCAGAGGATGTGAACGGGCC
>USDP01000221.1 GCA_900553545.1 uncultured Eubacteriales bacterium
CCGGCATACCCCGCGGTATGATGCGGGGCAAGTGTGCGCACTGGCTCGCAATGACGCGCCTGTTTGGGAATTGCACTCGGGGGGCGGGTCAATCGCCGCAATATGTGGTATAGAGGGCGACATGGTCTTCGACGCAGAAATCGCCCGTCCAGGCGTGGGCTGTGACGCAGACGACCGGTTTGCCGTTCGCGGCGATGCCGAAGCTGGCGCAGCAGTTCATGGCCTGCGAGGTAAAGCCGGTCTTTGCGCCCTCGACCACCGCATCGCCCAGCTTATACTGCCCGATGCGGTAGAGGAATTTGTTGATCATCGCGACGCCCTCGGGGTTCTGCGTGGTGGGCGCAGAGGTATAGGACACGGCGGAGAGCGCCGCGCGGCAGCGTTCGTTGGCCATCGCGGCCTCGAGAATGACGGCCATCTCGCGCACGGTGGTATAGTGGTTCTCGTCGTGCAGGCCGCTGTCGTTGACAAAATTCGTGTTCGTCAGGCCGAGCTCTGCGGCCTTCTCGTTCATCAGGGCGACAAAGCCTTCGGTGCTGCCCGCGATGGTCTGCGCGAGAGCCTCGGTGGCCTCCGCGCCGGAGGGCAGCAGGGCGCCGTAGACCAGGTCGGTCATGCTGACCTCCTCGCCGTTGACGAAGCCAGCCATCGTCGCATCCGAGAGGAAGAGCGGGTCGATGATCGCCTGCGTCATGGTGAATGTCGCGTCCCAGTCGGTGATTTGCTCGCAGGCGACGAGGGCCGTCATCACTTTTGTCATCGAGGCCGGATAGATCTTCGCGTCCGGGTCCTTTTCGGCGATGACCGTGTTCGTCTCGAGGTCGATGAGGATGGCGTGTTCGCTGTAAAGCTCGAGGTCGAGCGTCTGTGTGGCGTCCGTTTCGGTGGAAAGCGATGCGGCCGCAGGCGTATCCGGGGTGTCTTCTTCCGGTTCGGCAGGATCGTCTGCGGGCACAACCTCCACGGGTTCCTCCGGCGTGTCCGCAACCGGTTCGTCTGCCGGTTCCTCGGCGGGCAGATCGGGCGTCTCCGGCTCTGCGGGTTCTGGGTTGGATGGCTGCGCCGGAGGCTCCGGCGCGAGTTCCTGCGGCTGCACGGTCTGCTCGCGCGGCAGCAGTTCGTTGACCACATAGTGCTTCAGCAAAAATGCCGCCCCGGCCACGAGCGCGACCATCGCCAGCACGAGCAGCGCGGCGAGAAAGCCGTGCTTGTTCCGTTCGCGCTTGCGGCCGCGCACCTTGCTCTGGTGCATCGCGCGCGTCACGCCGATCGCCTCCGGGCGGGAAAATTCTTCCAACGTCTGTTTCTGTTGATCCTGTTCCATGGCAGTCTCTCCATTGTATCAAAATTGCTGCCCTGCATTATAACACAAAACCGGGGGTTCGTAAATCCGTGAAAAAAGATTTCAGAATTTCCGGCTTTCTGGCCAAATTCACTGGATTCTACTGAGAGTAGAAACGCAGTTTTGAGGCGTAGAGTTCAAATCCACAGCTTGTTCTGGATTTGTTCACAGATGCACCATATAATAGGGGGGCAGTAATTGACGATAACTTTATTCAGGAGGCAACCCCATGACGAAACTGTTTCAGATCATCACCGATTCTTCCTGCGACCTGCCGCAGAGCCTGGCCGACGAGCTGGATCTGCGGGTGCTGCCGCTGCACGTGACGATAGATGGAAAGACCTACAACAACTATCTCGACGGGCGCGAGATTGCGTTCAAGGATTTCTTTGACAAGCTGCGCGCCGGATCGCAGGGCACGACGAGCGCCGTCAATCCCGAAGAGTTCCGCGCCGAGATGGAGCCGGTGCTGGCCGCGGGGCTGGATGTGCTCTATGTCGGCTTCTCGTCCGGGCTGAGCACGACGTATCAGTCCGGCTGCATCGCGGCGGACGAGCTGCGCGAGAAGTATCCGGAGCGCAAAATTTTGACCATCGACAGCCTCGGCGCGTCGCTCGGCGAAGGACTGTATGTCTATCTCGCGGCGAAGAAGCAGCAGTCCGGCGCGACGATCGAGGAGACGCATGATTATCTGATGCAGACGCGGCCGCATCTCTGCCACTGGTTCACGGTCAATGATCTGATGCACCTCAAGCGCGGCGGGCGCGTATCGGCAACGGCGGCGCTGCTCGGTACGATGCTCCAGATCAAGCCGGTCATGCACATGGACGACGAGGGCCATCTGATTCCGGTCAGCAAGGCGCGCGGCCGCAAGGCGTCGCTCCAGGCGCTCGTGCAGCAGATGGCGGAGACGGCGGTGGAGCCAGAGGAACAGACCGTTTTCATCTGCCACGGCGACTGCATCGACGACGCGGAGTATACCGCAAGCCTCATCCGCGAGAAGACCGGCGCGAAGACCGTCATCATCAACTATGTCGGCCCGGTCATCGGCGCGCATACAGGCCCCGGCGTTGTGTCGATCTTCTTCCTCGGTACACATCGATAAAAGCTCCGTCCCGGCTCGGATGAGCCGGGACGGTTTTTTCTG
>USDP01000222.1 GCA_900553545.1 uncultured Eubacteriales bacterium
GCCAATACCGAGTCGCCGCGCTTCTTCAGGTTGTGCAGGTGCGCATAGCTGTCCACCTCGTTCCACTTGACCTCAAAGCCCGCGCCGTGCGTGCAGAAGATGGAGCTGGCCGGGTCGTCAATGTCACGGGCCGGGTCATAGCCGCTCGCGGCGGCGACAGCCTCCTGCTCCCGGCACGGACGATAGCCCGCCGGGCGGAGCTGCATCCGTCCACGGCCCTTGGTATACGCGGCGAACTCCCGCGCATAATCGCCGAACTGCGCCACCGGGACGCTCCCGCGCAGCGTGCTCATCGTTTCGCCCTGCTCCGGCGGGTCGAACGCGCCGCCCATGCGCTCAAGGTCGCTCATTGCGCGGCCGACGCACTCCGCCGGAAGGTCGAGCCGGACGGCGTACCACGGCTCGAGCAGCACGCTCTTCGCCTTCATCAGGCCCTGCCGCACCGCGCGGTATGTCGCCTGACGGAAATCGCCGCCCTCTGTATGCTTTGGGTGCGCGCGGCCCGTCACGAGCGTGATGCGCACGTCGGTCAGCGGCGCACCGGTCAGCACGCCGCGATAGGTCTTCTCCAGAAGATGCGTGAAGATGAGGCGCTGCCAGTTGCGGCTGAGCGCGTCCTCGCTGCACATCGTGTCGATTTGGATGCCGCTGCCCGGTTCGCCAGGTTCGAGCAGGAGATGCACCTCGGCATAGTGCCGCAGCGGCTCATAGTGCCCCACGCCCTCGACCGGCTCCGCGATCGTCTCAAGATAGACGACGCTGCCCGCGTCAAATTCCGCATGCAATCCGAAGCGCGCTTCGATCAGCTTCTGCAAAATTTCCCGCTGCACCTGCCCCATCAGCTGCACGCGGATCTGCCGCGTCCGCGCGTCCCAGCGCAGATGCAGCTGCGGGTCCTCCTCTTCGAGCACGCGCAAGCGCCCGTAGGCCTGCTGCGCGTCCGTCCCCTCCGGGAGGCGGAGTTCATATTCCAGCACCGGCTGCAGGCTCGGCGGCTCGGCATCCCGCGCCGCGCCGAGCCCCTCGCCCGCCCGCGTCTTTGTCAGGCCAACAACGGCCACAACGCTCCCGGACTCCGCCGCCGGAACGGCCGTGAACTTTGCGCCGGAATAGAGCCGCAGCTGGTCACACTTTTCCTCCCAGTCCGCGCCGCGCAGTACATCCTTCACGCGGAGCGTCCCGCCCAGCACCTTCAAAAACGTCAGGCGGACGCCCTTCTCATCCCGCGCGATCTTATAGACCTGCGCGGCAAATTCCGCCGGATATTCCGGCGGAACGGCATAGCGGGCCAGTGTCCGCAGAAATTCATCCACGCCCTCGTCGCGCAGCGCCGCGCCGAAATAGCACGGGAACGCACGCCGCGCACAGATGAGCGCGCCGATGTCCGTGTCTGGGAGCGCACCAGTCTCCAAAAACCGCTCCATGAGCGTCTCGTCGCAGAGAGCAAGCTGCTCCATGCAGTCCGGGTCGGAAAAATCCATACACTCGGGCGAAAGCTCCCGCCGGAGCTGCGCGAGCAGCGCCGCGCGCTCCAACCCAGGAAGATCCATCTTGTTGACAAACAGAAACGCCGGCACCTGATAGCGCCGCAGCAGATCCCAGAGCGTGTAGGTGTGGCCCTGTACGCCGTCGGTCGCGCTGATGACGAGGATGGCGTAGTCCAGAATTTGCAGCGTCCGCTCCATCTCCGCCGAAAAGTCGACGTGGCCCGGCGTGTCGAGCAGAATGAAGCGGCAGCCCGGCAGATCGAGCACAGCCTGCTTGGAAAAGATCGTGATGCCGCGCTCACGCTCCTGCGCGTCCGTGTCAAGGAACGCATCCCCGTGGTCGACGCGGCCCATCGCGCGGAGCATCCCCGCGCGGTAGAGCATCGCCTCGGAGAGCGTGGTCTTTCCGGCGTCCACGTGGGCCAGTATTCCGATCGTCAGTGTTTTCATCCGGTTTCTCCCGTGTATCGTTTTGTGGAAAAAGCGGCGGCTTTCAGGGCGTCATCCGCTCCAAAAGCCGCTGCCAGAGGCAGTTCACCGCATAATATGTCGTTTCGTAGCGCAGATAGGCCAGCACGTGCGTATCCCATTTGACGCGCATTGCGGGCGGGAATTCATCGTCCGCGTCCCAGAACTGCAAAATGATGTCGAGCTTGCCGAGCAGCGGGATGCGGTAGGCCACATCGCCGACCGGTTCCTTCTCGCCGCCGAGCGCTTCGCACGCCTGCGCCAGCGCCGCAGTCTTTCCGGTGAATTGCTTCGCCCAATCCTCGAACATATCGTTGCCGAGTGTCGTCCCGGTGACGACGCCGTCCAGCTGGTTGACGGACACATACTCGCCTGTCAGCGGCACGGACGGATCGGCGCAGCAGAGATAGTCGAAGATCGTGCCAACCTCGTCGTGCCCGGCGTGATTTGCGGTCTGGAATCCGTCATCCGACCATTCCACACGCCCGGTCTTCCGGTCGATGCGGTATTCCCGCCGCAGAAA
>USDP01000223.1 GCA_900553545.1 uncultured Eubacteriales bacterium
GGACACCAGCCGCTATGGCGAAGACCTCTACGGTGCGCGGAAGCTGCCGGAGCTGCTGCGTGAACTTTGCAAGATCGATGGCTTCCACTGGATTCGTGTCCATTACCTCTACCCGGAGGCCATCAGCGAGGAGCTGATCGACGTGTTCGCGACGGAGCCGAAGCTCGTCAAATACTTCGACATCCCGTTCCAGCACATCAACGATGAAATCCTGAAAAAGATGAACCGCCATACCGACGGCGCATACATCCGCAAGCTTGTTACGCACCTGCGTGAGCGCGTGCCCGGCGCAGTGTTCCGCACGAGCCTCATCACGGGCCTGCCCGGTGAGGGCGAGACGGAATTTGAAGAGCTGTGCGAATTTTTGAAGGAATATAAGCTCGAACGCGTGGGCGCGTTCGTCTTCTCGCCCGAGGAGGGGACGCGCGCAGCGGAGATGGAATACCCGGATACGGAGATTGCGCGCGAGCGCGCGGAGCGCGTCGCGGAGCTGCAATCCCGGATCATGGACGAATACAACGAGCGCTGTCTCGGCGAGACGATGGAGGCCCTCTGCGAGGGCTATGACCCGGACGAGGGGAGCTATTTTGGGCGTACATACGCTGATTCGCCCGATGTGGACGGGAAGATCTGGTTCACGTCGGAGCAGCACGTCAAAACGGGTGACTTTGTGCGCGTGCGCATCGTCGACACGTATGATGGAGAACTGGTAGGAATTGCGGAGGATGATATTGATGACGACGGCGAGTAAAATTACATTGGTCCGGGTGGTTCTGATCCCGGTGTTTATGGTGCTACTGCTTTGCAGCGGCGGGAATGACGCGCTGCGCTGGGCGGCGCTCGGCGTATTCGTGGTCGCGAGCATCAGCGATTTTGTCGACGGCTATATCGCGCGCCATTATAATCAGGTCACGGATTTCGGAAAGTTCCTCGATCCGCTGGCCGACAAGCTGCTGGTCACGGCCTGCATGATGATCTTCGTCGGACAGGGCCGGATGGCCAGCTGGATCGTGTTTATCGTCATCGCGCGTGAGTTTGCAGTCACCGGTCTGCGCCTCGTCGCTGTCGGCAACGGGCGCGTCATTGCCGCTGGTTGGAGCGGCAAGATCAAGACGTCCTGCACGATGGTCGGCTTGATCTTGATGATGGCCGTGACCGGCTCCGACACGCTCGATCTCGTCGTCAGCATCGTCATCCTTGTCACGACGGTCTATTCCGGCGTTGAGTATTTCTGCAAGAACTGGGATGTTCTGAATCTCAAGGCTTGACAGCATCGGCGCAAAATGCTATGATGTTGCAGTAATCATGTGAATATCGCGAAGAACGAAAAGAGTAACGCCGACTTTCTTTGACAGAGAATCCCCGCCATCGGCTGGAAGCGGAGAGCAAGGGCGCGGCGCGAAGTGCATTCGGGAGCGAAGGGGAGACCCCGTTGGCCGCGTCAAGGCCAAAGTGAGAAATCAGAGTGGAACCGCGAGTTTTTTGACCCGCCTCTTGAAGTCTGTTCAAGAGGTGGGTTTTTATTTTCGCCGTTCGTGCCGCGGCAGCTGCATGCACGACAGCTCCGCATTTTTATGCAGCCATAAGTCTGGAGGAACCGTTTTTGCATATCATTGAGGACATTCGGGCATATAAACGAAATGACCCCGCCGCGCGCAGCGCGCTGGAGATCATCTTGCTCTACAACGGCCTGCATGCGACGATCGATTACCGCATCGCGCACTGGCTGCACCGGCATGGATGCCGCTTTCTGGCGCGCGCGATCTCGCAGTGGTCGAAGATGTGGACGGGCATCGAGATCCACCCCGGCGCGCACATCGGCCGCCGCCTCGTCATTGACCATGGCACCGGCATCGTCATCGGTGAGACCGCCGAGATCGGCGACGACTGCCTGCTCTACCAGGGCGTGACGCTCGGCGGCACGGGCAAGGACGTCGGCAAGCGGCACCCGACGCTCGGCAACAACGTCATGGTCGGCTCGGGCGCGAAGGTGCTTGGACCGTTCAAGGTCGGCGACAACGCGCGCATTGCGGCCAATTCTGTCGTCCTGCGCGAGGTGCCGCCCAATGCGACGGTCGTCGGCGTGCCCGGCCGGATCGTCCGCCTCTCCGGCGAAAAGCTTGACCATATCCACACGCCTGACCCCGTCATGCTGGAGATCGAGGCGCTGAAAGCGCGCGTAGAACAGCTGGAAGCGGAAAATTCGAAACAAACGGAAGGAGAATGAACATGTATCTGTACAATTCCGCAACGCATAAAAAGGAAGAATTCAAGACCCACACACCGAACCACGTCGAGATGTATACCTGCGGCCCGACGGTCTATCACTTTGCCCACATCGGCAACCTGCGCTCGTACATCATGGAGGACGTGCTCGAAAAATATCTGCGCTATGCGGGCTACAGCGTCAACCGCGTCATGAACATCACCGACGTCGGCCACCTGACCTCCGACGCCGACGAGGGCGAGGACAAGAT
>USDP01000224.1 GCA_900553545.1 uncultured Eubacteriales bacterium
TCGGCTGTGCCGAGCCGGAGAGGTCGACGGGCGGCCATCGTTCGCCCGCTTCTCTCACAGATCATCCGCGTCCTGCACCGGCTCCTCAAACGGGTCGAGCGGCACGCCCGTCCAGCTCCCCTGCGGGTCCGTGAAGCTCGGCGTCTCCACGCGCTCCACCGGCGCGTCTTTTTTACGCTTCTTCATACAAAATCGCCTCCTTTTTTGCTACTGTCTGCAAAAAAGGAGGCGATTATACGTCCTTTATCAATCGTGGTGGTGTCCGTTCTGGTCGCAGGTCAGCGGCCGGTACGGTTTTGTTTCGATCTCCGGCACATACCGCCGGATCGCTTCGTAAAATGTCTCAAATTCCGGGTGCGACTGCGGCAGCAGCACCAGATATTCCGTCCCGAACAGCGCATCCGGCCCACAGAGGCCCAGCGCATCCTCGCGCGCCTTGTCCACAAGCACGCCCGTGAATCGCGTCACCGTCAGCGTCTCGACCGGAAAATAAATCGCCACCCGCTCACAGAACAGCTCGACGCACGCCTCTTGTCCATCCTCCGGCAGCAAAACGCGGATCGTGTCCTGCGGGAGCATCAAATAGTGTTTCATCTCAGACCTCCAGTGCGTTCCGTCCGGCGACGCCGCGCAAAACGCCCGTGTATTCCAAAATCGCCTGCAACACGCCGCCGCCGATGGCGATCGCCTTGTCCGACGCGGTATAGCAGTTCTCCACCTGCACCCGCGGGTCGACGTCGCCGGACTTCATCCCCTTGAATACCGGCGTCCCATCCGCCAGGATCCCGCGCAGCACGCCCGAGATCGTGCAGGCCATCGGCTTCCCGTTCACCTCACCGACGGTCTCTCCGGCCTCCACGAGGTCGCCGATCTCATGCAGCTGATGAAACATGCCGTCATCCGGCGCACGCAGCACGCGCTCGCCCGCGAAGCCGCCGATCAGCCCCGGAATATTCGTGTTCGGAATGGCCGGGCCGCTGCGGATCACGCGCCCAAGCGTATGCCCGCGCATCGTCTCGATCACCGCGTGGCAGTCCTCACCCGCCGAGAACCCAGGCCCCAGCGCAATCACGAGCGGCGCATCATCGATCTTCGTCCCAAGATTTTTCTTTGCTAAAATCGCATCCACCAGCACATCGGGCCGCAGTCCATGGCGGCAGTCCGCCGCCGGATCGGCCAGCACGGGGATGTTCCCCGCCGCCAGAATCCGCCGCACATCGTCCATTGTCTCTGCGCGCACCGCGGTCACATCTTCCACTTTTGCTTTGCCAAATAAGATCGCCTGCGAAAAGCAGACCGTCCGTCGGATGGCCGTCGGCCTTTCGAGATCGGTCATCACGACCTTCAGCCCCGACCGATGCAGCCGCAGGGCCACACCCGACGCGAGATCGCCCGCGCCGCGAATCAAGATCAGCATGTTATCCACTCCTTCTGAATGTGCCGAGGCACACCGGCCCGCGCAGCATCGCCGCCATCCCGCGCCCGAGCGCGAGGCGCTCCGCCGTGTCCGCCTGATTCAGCAGGACGCGCGTGTGCGGCGTCTCGTCATTGATAAACGTTGCGGCCAGCTCCGGTGTCAGCAGATCGTCTTCCGAAACGCCGCACCGCGCCGCGAAGATCGCGGGCCGGTGAACGCACGCCCGGATGGGCTGCCCGAGCGCCGAGAGGCCAAACACCAAAATCGTCTGATTCGCCTCCGGCGGGACGACCGGCTCATAGTCCGCATGGGCCTTTGCAGGCCGCCCATGCGCGCCGTCCGCCTCCACGAGAACATAGTCCGCCAGCTCCGCCAGCGTGCGTACCGGCACATCCGCCGCCGTAATTTTCCCCTCTTTTGCAGGCTTTCCAACGCAGACGCACGGATGTTTTTCCAATGCCGCCGCGATCTCCGCCTCGCCCGGCTGGAGGAGGCATGGGAAGCCATCCGGCGGATAGATGTGCGTCGTCGTCGTGACGATCACGCGCGCCGCCTGCGCCAGCTCCCGCGCCAGCGCGAGCAGCAGCGTCGTCTTTCCGCCCGCGCCGATGATCGCCGTCACGCCCTTCCGGACGTCCAGCGCCTTTGCCAGCTCCACACACCCACCTCATTTCTGATCTTAGCATATCACGCCGCGCGGCGCAGCGTCAAGTCTCTGCGCTTTTTGTTGACAATGGCGAATTTTCCGGTAAAATAGAGGTATGGAATCGAAATTACACCCTGTGCTTTCCGTCCGCCTGTTCACGGACGAGAAATGCTTCGGCCCCGGCGTGGCCGCGCTCCTGACGCTGGTCAAGACGTGCCATTCGCTCCGGGCCGCGGCCATGGAAATGGGCATGGCCTACTCCAAGGCATGGACGATCCTGAAAAACGCGGAAGAACAGCTCGGCTTCAAGCTCCTGCTCTCCACCACCGGCGGCAAGCACGGCGGCGGCGCGCAGCTCACCGAGCGGGGCGAGGCCCTTCTCGCCGCCTATGCCCGCTATTGC
>USDP01000225.1 GCA_900553545.1 uncultured Eubacteriales bacterium
GAGGGCATGATCTCCCTCTCGGACGAGCCGGCGGAGAGCATGGTCATCGCGACGCCGTTTGAAAAGAGCGGGCATTTCTACTACAACCAGAAGATCAACTGTATGCGGGCCGCCGGCTGGATCGAGCTGGGCGGGGCGCGCGTGGAGCTGGATCCCAAGACGTGGTTTGCTGTGCTGGACTGGGGACGGGGCGTCTGGACGTACCACAATACGTGGTACTGGGGCAGTGCGTCCGGTGAAGTGGACGGCGTGCCGTTCGGCTGGAACATCGGCTATGGCTTCGGTGATACGAGCGCGGCCAGCGAGAACGTCCTGTTTTACGGTGGAAAGATCCACAAGCTGAGCCAGGTGCGCTTTGAGATCCCGATGCAGGACGGGAAAGAGAATTATCTTGCGCCGTGGCGGTTTTCGAGCGACGACGGGCGGTTTGAAATGGCGTTCACGCCGATCCTGAACCGGGCGGCGTATACGTCTGTGGGCGTCATCAAATCTGACCAGAATCAGGTGTTCGGACGGTTCACGGGCACGGCCGCGCTCGACGACGGGACAGTCTTGCAGGTGAACGACTTTTTCGGCTTTGCCGAGAAGGTAGAGAATAAGTGGTAATAAAACGCATCCTCTCCAGTCGGGGAGGATGCGTTTTGTATACGGAAGCAGCTGTTTGCCCGCCATCATCAAGATAGCGTGCGGCGAGTTTCCTCTGACGCCGCGGCGGTTCTTTTCTTTCTCAAAGAAGAGAAAGAAAAGAATGGGGGCGCGAAAAAGCGGGCGGGCAATGTCCGCCCCTACAGGGAGCGGCAGAAAAGAAAACATCCCCCTCTCGGGTGAGAGGGGGATGCTGATTACTCGATGTCATGGACGACCTCTTCGGGCGGGGTATCGAGCCGCTCGGGGTGGGCCATGAGGCGCTTGAGGTATTTAAGGACGGTCGCGAAATAGAAGCCGTCGCAGATGCGCTCATCGGTGTTGACGGTATAGTCCACGTACTTCTTCGAGATGACGGTGCCGTCGTCCTGAATCTCGTTCTTCCGGTATTTGCAGCCGAAGGCGATGAAGACCGGCAGGTTGCCGAAGTCGTAGAGATGGTGGACGATCGGCGGGATGCCGAGCGAACCCATCGACGTGAAGAAGATCGAGCCGTGGAACGGGCTGACCTCAAGCAGGAACTTCGGCAGGAGGCCGAAATAGTCGATCAGCTTGAGCAGCCAGACTGTAAACTTGAACAGCACGCCGGGGATCAGTGAGAGAACCTTCGCGGTCTTGTCAAAGTCGCTGCCGAGGGCGTGGCCCTGGATGTCGGAGACAGCTTTGTTCAGCTTTTCATAGACGTCGTTGGCCGTGTCGGTGGGCTTGAGGTGGATTTTCGCGATGGACTCCGACGCGTCGGTCGCCATCTCGGTCTTGACGACCATGCAAAACTGGATGTCGTCGTCGCGGGAATAGACCTGCTGCCCGGAGAGGAAGCGGTTGACCGCCGGATACTTTGCGACGCAGCGGACATAGGCTGCGAGGAAGACGTGCGTGATGCCGAAGCCGGTCAGGCCCTCGCGGCGCTTCTGGCGGATATAGCGCTCGATCGGCGTGATCTCGACGGTGTCGCGCACAAAGTTCGACGCGGGGACGCGGTTTGGCATGATGTAGTTTGCGACGGTCTGCATCGGGTCGAGCGTGCGGAGCTTGCGGCCATCGGGCCGGTCGCCCCAGGTGGGATGGTATTTGCCATCGAGGTGGAGCTGCATTGCAAGTGACGTGCACAGACCGCCGAGCAGGAAGAGCATGTCCGGCGCGACGCGCTGAAGCCGCGGCCAGTCCATGGTGCGCAGGGCCGCGCGGCGCGTATAGAGCAGGACGCCGAGCGCCGCCGCAAGCAGGACGATCAGGCCGAAGCTGCTCTTGACCGCGCCGCTGACCGTCACGGCGTAGAACGCCGCGATGGCGAGATACGCCACCCAGAACACGAATACGATTGGAACGGGGTAGGATGCAGTGGAGACCTTGATGCCGTAGTAGATCGCCAGCATGAAAACCGGGACTGCCGTCCGGTAGAAGCGTTCTTCGCCGCTGCAAAGTAAGATCAGCACATAGATCAGACAGGCCGCAACCGGCAGTACGATTTGGAACCACACCGTCGCCGCACCCGCGCCTTTCTCGCAGGGATATGCGATGCGGAGTACTGCCGAAGCCGTCAGAACCAGCGCCGCCAGCCAGGTAAACACATTTTTCCGGCTGACAAAATAGGAAACTCGTCTTTTCATGTCTTCCATGATACCAATTTCCGGTGAGAAATGCAATGGGGAATTTGGGCGGGGATGCCTTGCGGCAGACAAAAAGGCTCCCCTTATGAAAGGGGCCGCGAAGCGGGGGCGCAGGAGTGAATGACATGCCGGTGGCATGTCAGA
>USDP01000226.1 GCA_900553545.1 uncultured Eubacteriales bacterium
CATTCTACGGCCCAAAGCTCGACATCCAGTATAAGAACGTCTACGGCAAGGAAGATACGCTGGTCACGATCCAGATCGATATGCTGCTGGCCGAGAGGTTCGGCATGTATTATATCGATGAGAACGGCGAAAAGAAGCTGCCGTATATCATCCACCGCACGAGCCTTGGCTGCTATGAGCGGACGCTGGCCTATCTGCTTGAAACCTACGCGGGTGCGCTGCCGACGTGGATGGCGCCGGAGCAGGTCCGTCTGCTGCCGGTCACGGACCGCGCCGTGGACTACTGCCGCGAGCAGGCCGCAAAGCTCACGAACATGGGCTTCCGCGTGACCGTCGACGACCGGAGCGAGAAGATCGGCAAGAAGATCCGCGACGGCCAGATGGAAAAGGTGCCGTATATGCTGATCGTGGGCGACCGCGACATCGAGGCTGGTACGGTCTCCCCGCGTCACCGCACGGATGGTGATCTCGGCGCAATGACGCTCGACGCCTTCGCCGCGCAGCTGCGCGAAGTGGTCGACAGCAAGGCCAAGAAGTAAACTATGCAAAAACAGGCTCCCACGCGGGAGCCTGTTTTTTGCGCTTTGGAACTTTTCGGGTCGGCGTTCGTCTGAATGGGCAGAGGGAGGGAAAACGATGAAGCTGAAAACCGTACATACGATTCAGGTTGGTATATTGGTGACGCTGATTCTTTGCTACCTGCTTGGCGAGCTATACGATTCAACGCCGCTCTACATCACGTGTCTGGTGCTGCTGGGCATCGAGACGGTGATATGGCTGATCTGGGGGCGGTGTCCGCACTGCCACGCGCTCATCTGGCGGCAGCACGGCGATTATTGCCAAATGTGCGGCAAAAATCTCTATGAGGAGGACGAGCGATGAAACGAAGCCGGAAACAGCTGATGATGGTGATTCTTTACGCCGGCAGTGCTCTGCTTTGCGTTCGGGGATGCGTTCAAGATCACTGCGCTCCTGTGGGTCATGCTTGGCCTTCTGGTCGCGGGATCTGTTCTGCTGATCCTGCTCGGCAGATGCCCCTACTGCAAGCTCGGCATCCCGGCATTTTCGCAATACTGCCCCTATTGCGGCGAGAAATTGGAGAAATAAAAGCAGCGCCCCGCCGGATGGCGGGGCGCTGTTTCCTGATACATTTATTTTTTGAAGCTGTCCTTCAGGCCGACGCTGCGGTTGAAGACCAGATGGCCGGCATGGCAGTCCTGATTGTCGAGGCAGAAATAGCCGAGACGCATGAACTGGAAGGCCGGGGCATTCTTCCCCTCGCGGTTCTCCACGGCGTCAAACTTCTTTGCTTCCTCCACGAGCGCGGATTCGACCTTGCAGCCGGTCAGCACGTGGAGCGAATCCGGATTCAGGCAGGTGAGGAAATCCTCGGCGGCATCGGGCTGCGCATCGGAGAAGAGGTTGTCATACTCGCGCACCTCAGCCTCGACGCAGTTTTTTGCGTCGACCCAATGGATCGTCGCGCCCTTGACCTTGCGGCCATCGGCGGGATCGCCGCCGCGGGAGTCCGGATCGTAGGTCGCGTAGACTTCCACGACATTTCCATTCTCGTCCTTTTCGCAGCCGGTGCAGGAGATGAGATAGGCGCCCTTCAGGCGGCACTCCGGGCCGTTCGGCGTGAGGCGCTTGTACTTCGGGATGGGCGTCTCCATAAAGTCGTCCGCCTCGATCCACGCTTCGCGGGAGAACGTGATGGTGTGGCTCCCCTGCTCGGGATGGACAGGGTTGTTCTCGACCTCGAACGTTTCAGACTGGCCCTCCGGATAGTTCGTGATGACGAGCTTCACGGGGTGCAGCACAGCCATGACACGCTCGGCATTGTCGTTCAGGTCTTCACGCAGGCAATGCTCCAGAAATGCGTATTCGACAGTGTTAGCCGCCTTTGCGACGCCGATGCGCTCGCAGAAGTTGCGGATGGAGGCCGAGGTGAAGCCGCGGCGGCGCAGGCCGCAGAGCGTCGGCATGCGGGGATCGTCCCAGCCGGAGACGAAGTGCTCCTCGACAAGCTTGCGCAGCTTGCGCTTGGACATGACCGTGTGATCGATGCCAAGGCGGGCAAACTCGATCTGGCGCGGATGGCATGGGACGGAGACATTGTTCACGACCCAGTCGTAAAGCGGGCGGTGCGCCTCAAATTCCAGCGAGCAGAGCGAATGGGTGATGCCCTCGAGCGCATCCTGAATGGGGTGCGCAAAGTCGTACATCGGATAGATGCACCACTTGTCGCCCTGGCGGTGATGGTGCATGTAGCGGATGCGGTAGATGACCGGGTCGCGCATATTGAAGTTGCCGGAGGCGAGGTCGATCTTCGCGCGGAGCGTGCGGCTGCCCTCAGGGAATTCGCCGTTTTTCA
>USDP01000227.1 GCA_900553545.1 uncultured Eubacteriales bacterium
CGCTCGGGACGTTCACGTGTGTGACCGGCGTGTCCGGCTCCGGCAAGTCCAGCCTCGTCAACGAGATCATCCACAAGAAGCTGGCGTCCGCGCTCAATCACGCGCGGATGCGGCCCGGCAGGTTCCGGGCCATCGAGGGATTGGAGCATCTCGACAAGGTCGTCGCCATCGACCAGAGCCCGATCGGGCGCATGCCGTCGTCCAACCCGGCGACGTATACGAACCTGTTCAACGACATCCGCGATCTGTTCGCCTCCACGTCAGACGCGCGGGCGCGCGGCTATGGCCCCGGCCGGTTCTCGTTCAATACGAAGGGCGGCCGCTGCGAGGCATGCGCGGGCAATGGTCTTGTGAAGATCGAGATGCACTTCCTCGCGGACGTCTATGTTCCGTGTGAGGTCTGCCACGGGAAGCGGTATAACCGCGAGACGCTCGAGGTCCTCTACAAGGGCAAGAGCATCGCAGATGTTCTCGACATGACGGCGGAGGAGGCGCTCGGCTTCTTCGACAATCTGCCGAAGATCCGAAACCGCATCCAGACGCTCGTCGACGTGGGACTCGGGTATATCAAGCTGGGGCAAAGCTCGACGACGCTCTCCGGCGGTGAGGCGCAGCGCGTGAAGCTGGCGACGGAGCTTTCGAAGCGGTCGACCGGCAGGACGTTCTATATCCTCGACGAGCCGACGACAGGACTGCACATGGCGGACGTCCACAAGCTGATTGAGGTGCTGCAAAAGCTCGTCGACGCGGGGAACACTGTCCTCGTCATCGAGCACAATCTCGACGTCATCAAGGTGGCCGACCATCTGATCGATCTCGGCCCGGAGGGCGGCGGCGCAGGCGGCACGGTGGTCGCGTGCGGGACGCCGGAGCAGGTTGCCGCCTGCCCGGAGAGCTATACCGGACAATATCTGAAGAAACTGCTCTGAGGCGGCGCACTTCAGACAAAATATGAGATTTCCGCATTCCCGCAGACTTTTGGAGGAAAGCAGGTGACGGCCATGCACGAAGGCCACCGCGAACGTATGCGCGCACAGCTCCGGCAATCCGGCATGGATTCTCTATCCGATGTTCAGGTTTTGGAGGTGCTGCTCTACCACGCCTTTGCGCGGCAGGACACGAATCTGCTGGCGCATGCGCTGATCGCGCGCTTCGGCTCGCTCGCCGGCGTATTTGAGGCGCCGGTATCGGAGCTGGTGAAGGTGCCGGGCATTGGACCCGGCGCGGCAGAATTGATCGCACTGGTGCCGCAGATTGAACGGCGGCACCTCATCAGCCGCGCCCGGACGGAGAGCATCCTGACCAGCACGGCCCAGTGCGGCCAATACCTGACGCCGTTCTTTTACGGTGCGGTGGAGGAGCAGGTCTATCTGCTGTGCCTCGACGCGAAGTGCAAGGCGCTTGACTGTATTCTGGTGCAGAGCGGCGATGTCAACTCTGCGGGCATTTCTGTGCGCAAGGTCGTCAGGGCCGCGCTGGACGCGAATGCGACGTCCGTCGTACTTGCACACAACCATCCGTCGGGCGTGGCCCTCCCGAGCGAGGAGGACAAGCGCGTGACGCAGGTCATCCGCGACGCGCTGGACGCGGTGGATATCCTGCTGGCGGATCACATCATCGTCGCGGACGGCGACTTCGTCTCGCTGGCCGACGACGGCATTTTGGGGTAAAAACATGGATTTTCAGCTTGTTTCTGACTATCGGCCCACCGGCGACCAGCCGGAGGCCATCGAAAAACTGACGTGGGGCGTCAAAAACGGTCTGCCGGAGCAGGTGCTGCTCGGTGTGACCGGCTCGGGCAAGACGTTTACGATGGCGAACATCATCGCGAACTGCAACCGTCCGGCCCTCGTGCTGGCACACAACAAGACGCTGGCTGCGCAGCTCTGTTCGGAGTTCCGCGCGTTTTTTCCGCACAACGCGGTGGAATACTTCGTCTCCTATTACGACTATTACCAGCCCGAGGCGTATATCGCCCACACGGATACCTATATTGAAAAGGACGCCTCCATCAACGAGGAGATCGACCGGCTGCGGCTGGCCGCGACGGCCTCGCTGCTGGAGCGGCGGGACGTGATCGTCGTGTCGTCGGTCAGCTGCATCTACGGACTCGGCGAGCCGGATGATTTTCAGAAGATGATGATCAATCTGACGACCGGGGCGGAGCTTCCGCGCGAGGAGCTGATGCGCCGCCTCGTTGACGACCGGTATGAGCGCAACGACATTGCGTTTGAGCGCAATATGTTCCGCGTCCGGGGCGACACGATTGAGCTTTGGCCCGCCTACTGGGCGTCGAGCGCGATCCGCGTGGAATACTTCGGCGACGAGATCGACCGCATCAGCGAGATCAACCCCGTCACCGG
>USDP01000228.1 GCA_900553545.1 uncultured Eubacteriales bacterium
CCAGCAGCAGCGTACCGTTCATCCCGAAAAAACACCCGATCGGCTCCAGCGCTCCGGCCATCCACGTCAGCAGCGTACTGCCGCCGATCCGTACGTTCGCAAACGCCCATATTACTGCCCCTGCCGGGGCCGCGACCATTGCCGCGCGCCCCAGCACGTGCAAAACGCGCTCCGTCAGCGACCGCGCGATCACCGCGAGCAGCCTTGGCCGCCGGTAGGGCGGCAGCTCCATCACGAAGGCCGACGGCGCGCCGCGCAGCACCGTCCGACTGAGCACCGCATTCGCTGCGAACGTCATCCAGACCGACAATAATAAACACCCCATCAAACAGACCGCAGACTCAAACGAGCCGCCGCGTCCCGCGAACAGAAACGTCCCCAGCGCGATCAGCAGCGGAAACCGCCCGTTGCACGGCACAAAGCTGTTTGTCAGGATGGCCAGCAGCCGCTCCCGCTCTGAGCCGATGATCCTGCATCCCGTAACGCCAACCGCATTGCACCCGCACCCCATGCACATTGTCAGCGCCTGACGGCCGCAGGCGCCGGAGCGGGACATCTGCGCATCCAGCAGATACGCGACGCGCGGAAGATATCCTGATTCTTCTAATATTGTAAACAATGGGAAGAAAATTGCAGCCGGTGGGAGCATCACAGCGACTACTTTTGCTGTTATTCCGAACATTCCATCCAAAAACAGGCCGCCGAGCCATTCCGGCCAGGCTGCGCCGCGCCAGAGTTCCCAAAGCTGGACATTCAGCGTCATAAAACAGCTTTCCAGCCATCCGGAGATCGGATTTGCCCCCGAAATGGTCAGCCAGAGGACGCCGAACAGCAGCAGCACCATCAGCAGCGGCCCGCTGACTTTCCCGCTCAACACCCGGTCAAGTCTCTGCGTCCGTGCCCGCACGTTCCCGCTCGCCGCCCCGCTGGACGCGATCTGCTCCGCCCGTTCCACGAGGCGGCGCACATTGCGCTCCGCCTCGCGCGGTGTCTTCGATGCGGTCAGGCCGAGGCGTTTGGGATGGGGACACTCAAAGCCGTCGCAAACCGCTCTGAGGCGTTCCTGCAAAATTTCCAGTCCCTGTTTCCGGGAGGCGGAGATCCCGACGACCGGTACGCCCAGTTCCGCCTCCAGCCGCCGCAGATTAATTGTGATGCCTGCCGCCGCGGCCTCATCCATCAGATTGACGCAGAGCATGACGCGCTCCGTTCGCTCCATGACCTCAAGCGCCAGCAGCAGACTCCGCTCCAGGTTCGTCGCGTCGCAGACCGCGAGCGTACAGCAGAGGTCATCGCGCGCCAGAAATTCCGTCGCAATCTCCTCCTCGCGGGAACAGCCTTGCAGCGAATAGGTCCCCGGAAGATCGGCCAATGTATATTCTGCCGCCTTATAGATAAATGTCCCCTGCGCCAGCGCAACGGTCTTCCCCGGCCAGTTTCCGGTGTGCTGCCGCTGGCCGGTCAGCGCGTTGAAGAGTGTGCTCTTGCCGACGTTCGGGTTGCCCGCCAGCGCGATCAGGCGCCCTTCGTTCCCCCGCCCCGTCACGTCCATGGTTCCGTCAGGATCCGCGCCGCGTCGCTCTTTCGTATTGCGATCACCGCGCCGCGCACAGCATAGGCTCCTGGGCTGCCGGACGGCGCACGGTGAACGCAGCGCACGCGCGTCCCCGGCACGAGGCCAAGCTCCATCAGCCGGAGCCGCATTGCGCCGCTCAGCAGGATCTCTTCCACGACCACCGTTTTTCCGACCGGCAGATCCGATAAGCTCAAAATATTCACCAAAAATCGCACTCCCATCCAGTTCTCTGCTGTTTTCAGCATATACGGCAGATTGCATAAATGTGACTGTGGGAAGCGGCAGATCTTTTTTGTGGCTTTCCTTGACTTTATGGCGCGATTTGGGTATAATTCTATCGTAATATCGGCAATATGGGCTTTTACCCATAGCCCTGAATTATTCTTTGAAAGGAAGAACGATATGATTTACACTGCGGAAGTTCAGCACATGTGTCCGGTCGCCAAGGGCGCATATCACGGCCCGGCTCCCATCCCCGAAGAGGGCAAATGGGTTCAGGCCAAGGAGATCAAGGATATTTCCGGCTTCACCCACGGCGTGGGCTGGTGCGCACCCCAGCAGGGCGCCTGCAAGCTGTCCTTGAACATCAAGAACGGCGTCATCGAAGAGGCCCTGGTTGAGACCATCGGCTGCTCCGGCATGACCCACTCCGCCGCTATGGCATCTGAGATCCTGATCGGCAAGACCATTCTCGAGGCCCTCAACACCGACCTCGTCTGCGACGCCATCAATACCGCCATGCGCGAGCTGTTCCTTCAGATCGTCTACGGCCGCAGCCAGT
>USDP01000229.1 GCA_900553545.1 uncultured Eubacteriales bacterium
GCGACAGGGGGGGCGGGAGGACGTCGCCCCCGCCGATGTAAAGAATTTTTTCGGGCCGCACCAGGCCCAGGAGCATCAAAAGCTGTTTCAGATTCATAGACATCCTCCAATCAAAGCATCAAATTCGCCGGTCTGCGAGACCGGCGTCGGCGAAAAGGCAACCAATTTCAGCTCAGGTTTTCCGCTTTTTCCGCTGACCTCGCAGCGGACGGCCAGCAGCAGGCCGGAGACCGTGCCGACCGCGCGATAGGGGATCAGGCGAAAGCGACAAAATGGATACTGTTCGGAAAGGGAAGCGAACAGCCCGGCGGGATCGGCGAGCGACGCCGTACTCAGCCCGGCGTCCGGCAGAAGCTGTGCGGCAATGCTCCCGTCCACGACGAGGACGGATTCACCGGTCAAGGGGTCTTTTAAGGTGTTGCCGGTGTCGAGCAGGGCCGTGAGCGGGACGGTGCGCATGCCGGTGCGCGTGCCGATGCGGAGCGTGAGCGGGACGAGCTGCCCGCTGTGAGCGGTAACGCGCGAGAGAATCAGGTGACAGAGTCCGCAGCAGAGCGCGGCCAAAAACAGAATCGCCCGTGCGCGGAGCGGATAGAACACGCCGCCCGGAAGCAGCAGCGGATCGAGCCGCAGGAGCTGCGCGGCCAGCATTGCGGCCCCGGCCAGCGCGGCGCTGATCGCGGCGAAGAGCAGGGCGAGCTTGACGGTCTGCCGCCGCGCGCCGAAAGCCGTGAGGGCCATGACGGCGAGCAGGACGGCCTTCATCCCGGCGGTGCGCAGGAAGGCGAGCGCGGGCACGAAGGACGCCGCCGCGTAGAGTCCGCCGAGCGCCGCCGCCAGCAAAAACCGTCCGCGCCGTAGCGGCGCGCCCGCCAGATATGCGGCCGAGAGCAGCAGGAGATAGTTGACGGAGCCGTTGACCGCAAAGGCCGTGTCGAGATAGACGGTCACCGTATCACCTCCTATCTGCCGTCCGGTTATCCATGGACAAAGTATAGCGCGGCGGGCGCAAAAAACAGGTCGCAATCCCTTCCGGGACTGCGACCTGTCGTTCGTCATTTTCAGGCGTGTTCCGCGGGGCACTCAGACGGGCGCACCGTCGCGCAGAACCTGCCGGATGTTCTTTTCGGCCTTGCTGCGCGGGAGCATGACCTCGTGCCCGCAGCCGAGGCAGCGGAGGCGGAAGTCCATCCCGGTGCGCAGCACTTCCCAGCGCTTTTCCCCGCAGGGGTGCGCCTTTTTCATGACGAGAATATCCTGAACGCGAATATCCATAAAGACCTCACTCTCTTGCCGCGCCAAAGCGGGCGCGGCGGCATAGATTGGTACAGTTGATGCAAGGGGGAGTTTGATGAAGGACTATTTGCCGGAATCGATGCGCCGCTGTCCGCCGGGATATGCACGCGGGGAGCTGGAGCGGGCGATGGAGGAAGGAACGATTCTGACGGCGCGGGCCGTCCGCTGTGATGAAACGCATGATCTGATCATTGACCTCGGCTGCGCCGAGGGCCGCATCCCACGGCTGGAGGCGGCGGAGGGCGTCGCCGACGGGCGGACGCGGGAGATCGCGATTTTGCGCTGCGTGGGGCGGCCGGTCTGCGCGTGTGTGACGGAGATTACGCCGGAGGGCGAAATTGTGCTCTCGCGGCGGAAGGCGCAGCAGCTGGCAATGGATCATCTTCTGCGGGAGGCCGCACCCGGCGACATCCTGCCTGCCGTGGTGACGGGCTGTACAGCCTTCGGTGCGTTCTGCGATGTGGGGTGCGGGGCAGCAGCACTGCTCGGAACACAGCAGCTCTGCATTTCGCGGCTGCGCCACGCGGGCGAACTGCTCACGCCGGGGCAGCGCATCTATGCCGCGATCCGGACGCTCGACCGCGTGCAGCGGCGCGTGTTTCTGACGCAGCGCGAGCTGCTTGGCACATGGGCGGAGAATGCCGCGCGCTTTTGCGCGGGGCAGACCGTGATTGGCGTGGCGCGGAGCCTGACGGATTACGGCGCGTTCATCGAGCTGACGCCGAACCTCTCGGGGCTGGCCGAGGACGACGGGACGCTCCGCGTGGGCGACCACGTCGCCGTGTACATCCGGGCCATCGTGCCTGAGACACTGAAGATCAAGCTGAGTGTGCTGCACCGCGTGGAGCCGCAGCCGCGCGAGCCGCTGCGTTATTTCCAGACGGAGGGGCATATTCGCCAGTGGCGGTATGGGAATGAGGAGTTCGCAAAATATTATACCATTTTTTAAGGAGAACGTTTGCGCCCCCCATTCTTTTCGCCTCTTTTCGGAGAAAGAAAAGAATGGGTTCAAAAAAAGCGCGTCTTTAGGTGCGGAGGAAACCGGAAGAAGCGGGC
>USDP01000230.1 GCA_900553545.1 uncultured Eubacteriales bacterium
AAAAAATGCCGCCGGGGCCAGCGCCCACGATGATGACATCATAATCAAAATTCTGCATAGTGTTCCTCCTGCCCCATGGCAGCTGTGATCGATGACGGATGCAGGGGGACGGGCTTTGCCCGCCCCCTGTGGTGTATTATTCTACGGTAACGCTCTTGGCGAGGTTGCGCGGCTTATCAATGTCGCAGCCGCGCTGCAGCGCGACATAATAGGCGAACAGCTGGAGTGGGATGATCGCCAGAGACGGGAGGAAGGGATCCTCCGCATCCGGGATGGTCATCAGCGCGTCCACGCGGGAGGCCATCTGCTCCTTGCCGGACTCGGTCGTCAGGGCGAGAACGCTCGCGCCGCGCGATTTGACCTCGACGACGTTGCTCATCGCCTTGTCGAACAGCGGCGCATAGGTGCCAAGCGCGATGACGAGCGTGCCCGGCTCGATCAGCGAGATCGTCCCGTGCTTCAGCTCGCCGGAGGCATAGGCCTCGGAATGGATGTAGGAGATCTCCTTCAGCTTCAGCGAACCCTCCATGCCGGTGGCATAGTCGAGATTGCGGCCGATGAAGAAGATGGAGTTGTGGTTGAAGAAGCGCGAGGCGAAATGCTGGATCTCGCTCTGCTCCTCGAGTACCCGTGCGGCTTTGTCGGGCAGGCGCTCCAGCTCGGCGACGAGCGCGGCGTAATATTCGGGCGTGATGGTGCCGCGCTGATCGGCCATGTAGATGCCCAGCTGCGAGACGACGGCCAACTGCGTGGAATATGCTTTCGTGGTGGCGACGGCGATCTCCGGCCCGGCCCAGGTGTAGATCACGTCGTCCGCCTCGCGGGCGATCGTGCTGCCGACGACATTGACGATCGAGAGCACCCGCGCGCCGAGCGATTTGATCTCGCGCATGGCGGCCATGGTGTCGAGTGTCTCGCCGGACTGGCTGATGACGATGGCAAGCGTGCCATCCTCGACGATGGGATCGGAATAGCGGAACTCGGACGCGAGGCAGACCTCAACGGGGATGCGCGTCAGCTTTTCCAGCGTGTATTTTGCGACCATGCACACGTGCAGCGACGAGCCGCAGGCGATCATGTCGATCTTTTTGATCTTCGTCGCGTCGAGAGACAGACCCTCAAAGACGATACGGCCCTCGTGGATGCGCGGGCTGATCGCGCGGCGCAGCGCCTCCGGCTGCTCCATGATCTCCTTGAGCATGAAATGCTCATAGCCGCCCTTTTCTGCCGCCGAGATCTCCCAGTCGATGTGGTGGTGTTCCTTTTCGATGGGCTGCTCCATCGCGTTGTAGACCTGAATGCCGTCGCGCGAGAGGACGGCGACCTCGCCGTCTTCCATGTAGACCACGTCGCGCGTGTACTGCACGAGGGCTGTCACGTCGGAGGCAAGGAAATTCTCACCCTTGCCGAAGCCGAGCAGCAGCGGCGCGTCCTTGCGCGCGGCATAGAGCCGGTCAGGCTCGTCGGCGCAGACGATGCCGAAGGCGTATGCGCCCTCGATACGGTGCAGCACCATGTAGATCGCATCCGGGACGGTGTTCGTCTCCGGCAGGCCGAGGCAGTATTCGAGCAGCTGCGCCACGACCTCGCTGTCGGTCTGCGAGACGAATTTCACGCCCTTTTCCTCAAGGAAGGTGCGAATTTCAAGATAGTTTTCAATGATCCCGTTGTGAACCAGCGCAATCTTGCCGTTCTGACTCAGATGGGGGTGGGAGTTGATGTCGTTCGGCTCGCCGTGCGTAGCCCAGCGGGTGTGCCCGATGCCGAGCGTGCCGGGCAGGAGCGCGCCATGCTCCGTTTTTTCTTCGAGATTGGCGAGACGTCCTTTGCATTTTTCCACATGCAGCACGCCGTCCGCCGCGACGCAGATGCCCGCGGAGTCATAGCCGCGGTATTCCAGACGGCCAAGGCCGTTCAGCAAAATGGGCGCCGCCTGTTCGCGGCCGATATATCCAACGATTCCACACATAATAAAAAGGCCTCCTGATCAAAAATTTACGCACAGCAATCCAGCCGGGCGATCTGTGTCCGCCTGGCCGTTTGCTGCATGGTCGATTTTCTTCTCAGAACAAACCTCGCAGTCCTTTTGTCTGACACTCTGCTCACAGCCCCTCTGTTTTGCGGTCTCCCGCATATTTCTGACTGTGTTACGCGCGCAGAGCGAGCGCGGAGACGCATCCGCCGAATCTTCGATCACGTCTCTCCTCGTCGTCCGGGGATCTCCCCGGCGCTGGCGCTTGCTGATGGACGGGTCCATATCCTCCTTTCCCTTCTGCGAGTATCCCTATTATACGCGAGAACGGAGAAAAAAGCTACTTTTATTTTCTGGGCGGCGCAG
>USDP01000231.1 GCA_900553545.1 uncultured Eubacteriales bacterium
TCAGATCAGACAGATCACGCTGACCGAAAAATGCCAGTGGGAGCCGCCGCAGCTTTTCCGCCAGGGTAATTCTCCGGTTAGCGCTTTCTTCGTAAGCCACTTTATAAGTCAGGTTATACTGAACCCATTGGGTTATGAAAATCAAAAGTAAGAGAACCGCCGCCATCAGAACTATCACTCCTGGCTGCATTGTCAGTCCAGTCTCCCCGCAGAGCCTGTTCAGAAGTCCCATGGTCACTAGCATCAAGAGGGAAATGGGAGCCATGATGCACAAATGTCCTATCGTAGTTGCCACAATCCCGTGCTTTAATTCCCGTTCCCCCTGATCGCTTAATGCGAATAATTTCTTCAGCATGGTTTCACCTCCTCTTTCCGGTCAATCTTCCAGGCGATTGCCTGATTGTAATCTGCCCACATATGGGCATACTCGCCATTCTTACCAAGCAGTTCCTGATGCGTTCCCTGTTCTACCAGACGCCCTGCTTTCATTACCAGGATCTGATCCGCATCCTGAATGGTGGACAGCCGGTGCGCAATGACAAAGACCGTGCGGCCCTTCATCAGCGCGTCCATGCCGCGCTGCACGAGCGATTCGGTGCGCGTGTCGATGGAGCTGGTCGCCTCGTCGAGGATCATGACCGGCGGATCGGCGACGGCTGCGCGCGCAATGGAGAGCAGCTGCCGCTGCCCCTGCGAAAGGTTCGCGCCGTTGGACGTCAGCATCGTGTTGTAGCCCTCGGGCAGGCGCGTGATGAAATCGTGCGCGTTGGCGAGCTTCGCGGCGCGGATGCAGTCGTCATCCGTCGCGTCGAGCTTGCCGTAGCGGATGTTGTCCATGACCGTACCGGTGAAGAGGTTCACGTCCTGAAGCACAATGCCGAGCGAATGACGGAGATCGGCTTTTTTGATGCGGTTGATGTTGACGCCGTCATATTTGATCTTGCCGTCGGCGATGTCGTAGAACCGGTTGATGAGGTTCGTGATGGTGGTCTTGCCTGCGCCGGTCGCGCCGACGAAGGCGAGCTTCTGGCCGGGCTCGGCGTAGAGCGAGATGTCGTGCAGGACGGTCTTCTCCGGGTCATAGCCGAAGTCGACGCCGTAGAAACGGACGTCGCCGCGCAGCTGAACCAGTGTGCTCTTGCCATCAATGGGCGGATACTTCCAGGCCCATGTCCCGGTACGCTCGGCGCACTCGGTCAGGCTGCCGTCCGCGTTCTTGCGGCAGCGGACGAGCGTGACGTCGCCGTCGTCGGCCTCCGGCTGCTCGTCGAGCAGCTCGAAGATGCGCCCCGCGCCGGCGATGGCCATGACGACGGAGTTGATCTGATCGGAGACGCGGGAGATGTTGCCCGTGAACTGCTTCGTCATGCCGAGGAACGACGCAATGACCGGGATGGAGAGCACGCCGAGCATCGAGCCGGTGTGGAGCAGGTTTTCAAACGAGACATTCGGCACGGAGCCGCCCGAGCAGACCAGCAGGCCGCCGACAAAGGCCGTCAGCGTGTAGAGAATGTTGCCGATGTTGTTCATGATCGGCATGAAAATGTTCGCAAAGCGGTTTGCGTTGCGTGCGTCCTGGAAGAGCTGGTCGTTCAGCTTGTCAAAATCGGCCTCGGCGGCCTGTTCGTGGCAGAAGACCTGCACGACCTTCTGGCCGTTCATCATCTCTTCAATATAGCCCTCGGCCTTGGCGAGGGATTTCTGCTGCCGGACGAAGAACGTCGCGGATTTGCCGCCGATGGACTTCGTCACGCGCGTCATCGCAAAAATGCCGAGCACCACAATCAGCATCAGCGGCATCGAATAGTAGAGCATGATGAAGATCAGGCCGACGCACATGAGACCGGACGAGAACAGCTGCGGCAGGCTCTGTGAGATGAGCTGGCGGAGCGTGTCGGTGTCGTTCGTGTAATAGCTCATGATGTCGCCGCGCGTGTTCTGGTCAAAGTAGCGGATGGGGAGCGTCTGCATCCGGGAGAACATGCGCGTGCGGATGTTGTGCAAAAAGCCCTGCGTCACGTGCGCCATCAGCTGTGTATAGGTCGCGGCACAGGCGACGCTCACGGCGTAGAGCGCGACCATCATCACGACCGACTGGATCATCTTCGGCAGGATCGTGTCCCAGCCGGTGGTCAGGCCGGTCTCAATGTAGCTGGTGATGGTCTTGACAAAGATCGTCGGTGTGATGCCGATGACGGCGTTCAGCGTGATGCAGATCACAACTGCCGTCAGCTTGCCGGGATAGTCGTGGAAGAGCATCCGCATCAGGCGCGCGAACGCCTTGCCGTCGACCTTCTGTCCGCCGGCGAAGCCGC
>USDP01000232.1 GCA_900553545.1 uncultured Eubacteriales bacterium
TTGCCCGGACGGCGCGGGTGCGGACGGCGTCCGGCTCCGCGCGCAGCGCGTCGCAGCGCCACGCCATCGTCCCGGTGCTGGCGGTTTGCAGCGCCGCTTCGGCCAAGCAATCCAGAAATGCGTCATCCTGCCGCAGGAGCTGCGCTGTGCGCAGGGCGGTTTCGGCAAGCGCAGGATTTTCTGCTTTCAGCAGCGGCAAAACGTTGTGCCGCAGCCGGTTACGGACGCAGTCATCCGCAGCATTTGTGGAGTCTTCCACGTGCGGGAGGCGGTGCGCGTCCAGATAAGCCAGAACCTCCTGCCGCGTGCAGCAGAGGATGGGCCGGACGAGGAGGTCCCGCTTCGGCGGGATGCCGCCGAGTCCGGTCAGGCCCGTGCCGCGCAGGAAATTCAGCAGCATCGTCTCCAAATTGTCGTCTGCGGTATGCGCGGTGGCGACGGTCTGCCCGAGGGAGGCGAAAAAAGCGTAACGCAAATTCCGCGCGGCCTCTTCCAAAGATTCGCCGGTTTCCCTTGCGCGGGCGGCAGCGTCGCCAGAGGCGGCGGCCAGCGGCACGCCCCAATCGTCGCAGAGCTTCCGGACAAAGGCTTCGTCCAGGTCGGATTCCGCGCCGCGCAGCCGGTGGTTGAAGTGCGCGGCGGACACCGTCACGCCGAGTGCTTCCCGCAGCGAACACAGGATATGCAGCATTGCGACGGAATCCGCCCCGCCCGATACGGCACAGACCACCGTTTGGCCCGGAGAAAGCATGGCATTTTCCCGGCACCAGCGCAGCACCTTATCCCTCATGCTTCCACTCCAGATTCGAGAACGTCGTAAACTGCGGGAGCCATTGCAGCTTGACCGTGCCGGTCTCGCCGTGGCGATTTTTCGCGACGATGCACTCGGCGATGTTTTTCTCCTCCGAGTTTTCGTTGTAATAGTCGTCGCGGTAGATGAACATGACCGAGTCGGCGTCCTGCTCGATGGCGCCGGATTCGCGCAGGTCGGAGAGCATGGGCCGCTTGTCCGTGCGCGATTCGTTCGCACGGGACAGCTGGCTCAGGCAGATGACCGGGACGTTCAGCTCTTTGGCCATGATCTTCAGCGCGCGGGAAATTTCGCTGACGACGGTGACGCGATTCTCGCCCGATTTACCGGGGGCCGCGGCGGTCATCAGCTGGAGATAGTCGATGACGACGAGGCCGAGGTTGTCGAGGCGGCGGCATTTCGCGTTCATCTCCGCAACGGTGATGGCCGGGTTGTCGTCGACGCGGATGTCGGTCTGGCTCAGGGCGGAGGATGCGAGGGACAGCTTGCCCCAATCCTCCTCGTCGAGCTTGCCTGTCGTGAGCTTCTGATTGTCGACAAAGCTCTCGTTGGAGAGCAGGCGCGTGGCGAGCTGCTCGCGCGACATTTCGAGCGAGAAGAACGCAACGGTCTTGTCGGTCGACTTTGCAACGTTCAGCGCGACGTTCAGCGCAAGCGACGTCTTGCCCATGCCGGGGCGCGCCGCGATGAGCAGCAGGTCGGATTTGTTCAGGCCGTTGATCTTCCGGTCGAGGTCATGCAGGCCGGTGGACAGACCGGCAATGTCGCTGCCCGATTCTGCCAGCTCCTCCAAGCGGTCGTAGACGTTCAGCAGCACCTTTCCAATGTGCTGGAGGCTGTCGCCCGAATTTTCCTTGCGGAGCGAATAAATTTTCTTCTCTGATGCCTCCAGGATCTCCTGCGCCGTGCCGACGCCCTCCTGCACGAGGCCGCTGATCTCTCCGGCGGCCGTGCCGAGGTTGCGCAGCAGCGCCTTGTCGCGGACGATGGCGCAGTACTGCTTGACGTTCGCGGCGGCGTGATCTGTAAGAGCTGGGCGATGTAGTCATAGGAGTGGGCCTCGTCATAGACGCCGCGCTCTTTCATCTTGTCGAGCACGGTGACGGGGTCGATGTGCTGCGAGAAGTTGAACATGGTGTAGATCGTCTCATAGATGTCGCGGTTCTGCTGGAGGTAGAAATCGTCCGGCAGCAGCAGCCCGATGACGTCCGGCACGCACCGTTCGTCAATGAGCATCGAGCCGAGGACAGACTGCTCCGCCTCGAGCGACTGCGGCACCTGTTTTGTCAGCAATTCATCCATGTTCTTACCCCTAAATCAGCAAATCATAGAATCATCAAGAATAAGGCGGTACAGCTGTGACGCCGTAAAATCAAGCCTCTTTGACTTCGACCTTGAGGTCGGCATTGATCTCATAGCCGAGCTTGCACTTGACGGTGTAGAGGCCGGTCTGCTTGATCGGCTC
>USDP01000233.1 GCA_900553545.1 uncultured Eubacteriales bacterium
GCCGAAGCCTGCCAGATAGACGATCTTGCCGTTGAGGGCCATACCGGCGGACACACCGACCTGATCGGCCTCGGCGATGCCGGTGTCGATGAAGCGGTCAGGATATTTTTCCTTGAACTCGCCGATCTTGCCGCCTGCGCCGACGTCGGCGCAGGTGATGACGATGCGCTCGTCGCGCTCGGCGATCTGCGCCAGCTCCTCGACGTACATTTCACGCGCGGAGTGCGCCTTGATGAGGTTTAGATGCTCGAGATCGAGTTCGCCTTCAAATACAATTCGTTCCGCCATTATGCCTGCTCCTTTCTGAGCGCTTCAATGCTCTGGAACATCGCGCGCTCCATGTCCTCGTTGGGAACCATGAAAATGTGACTGCCGGCCGTGCCCGCGACACCGGGGATCATGCCGATGCCCTTGAGCGTGTTGGAGATGATCGCAATCGGGCGGCGGCGCGTCTGGGAGTCGGGTTTCGGCAGCTTGTCGAGCGCGGCGAGCACCTGCGCCATGTCATTGCCGTTTTCAATGTTGATGACATCCCAGCCGAAGGATTCCAGCCGCTTGTCCAACGGCTCAAGCGATTTGATCTCTGTGGTGGTGCCGCCAATCTGGAACTGGTTCTTGTCGACGATCAGCACGAGGTTGCCGAGGCCGTACTGCGCACCGGTCATCAGAGCTTCCCGGTTGGAGCCTTCATCCATCTCACCGCCGCCGGTCATGCAGACGACCCAGTAGTCGCGCTTGTCCATGCGCGCCGAGAGCGCATAGCCGACGGAGAGGGAAAGGCCGTGGCCGAGGGAGCCGGTGGACGCCTCGATGCCCTTGAGGTAGTGGAAGTTCGGGTGCATGCCAAAGCGGCCGCCGACCTGATTGTATTCGCTCCAAAGCTCCTCCTTGGTATACAGACCCTTGTCCACGAGGATGTTGTAGAGCACATGGCCGCAGTGGCCCTTGGAGAGGATGAAGCGGTCGCGGTCGGGGTCGTCGACCTTTTCAGGCGACCAGTTCAGAAAATCGTAGTAGAGCGCTACGGCCATTTCCACCATGGAAAATCCGCCGCCCGTGTGGCTGTAACCGATGTGCTCCGTGGTGACGACGATGTCCTTGCGGAGCTGCTCGGCCTTGGCCTCCAGACGCGCAAGGCGTTCGTTTGCATTGCTCATGCTTGAAGTTCCTCTTTTTTGGATTTTGAATCGGGGATGGCGCTTGGCCATCCCCAAGGGTTGAAGGGTTTATTCTGCACGGCGGCGCTCCAGCTCGAGGCGGATCTTCTCATGCTTCTCCGGCGTGAGGTCGAAGAACAGGTTGAAGATCACGATGAGCAGGCAGCAGAGACCCGTGATGAGGTTCATGCCGATGTTCATGACGTTCTGGACGGTGGCCGTCTGCGCAGCCCGCAGCGCCCATCCACGCGAGGAGGACCGCGGGGCCGACTGCGCCGCCTGCCTTCATCATCAGCGAGACGAAGGAGGAGATGAAGCCGTCGACACGGACGCCGGATTTGTATTCGCCGACGTCGACCGTATCACCGACAATGCCGTAGGCATGGCCGATACCAGCACAATGCATGACCTGAGAAATGGCGAAAGTAATGAACCAGAGGGTGCTGCCCGGAGTGAGGAAGTAGCCGATCACAGCGAACAGACCGCTGAGGCCGTAGCAGAAGATGAGGCACTTGCCCTTGTTCTTCAGCCAACTGAAGACCCACGAGCCGACGAAACCGGAGCCGACGATCGCGGCGACGAGGCCGAGCGTCGCGGCGATGGAGACGAGAGCGGCGTTGTTGCAGACGTAGGTGAAGTAGAAGACCATGACGGTCATCTTGCCATAGGCACAGAAGCCGATCATGAAGAAGCTGAGGGCGATGATGATGGCGTATTTATTCTGGAAGAAGGCGGCAAACTGCTTCTTCATCGGGATCTTGACCTGATGCTTCGGCGGCTTGACCACTTCCTTGACCTTATAGGAAGACCAGAAGAGCGTTGGCAGACCGATGACGACACAGACGATGACGGCCAGCAGATAGCCGCGCGGGGTCTGCGTGGTGCCGTCGCCCACGCCGGAGAAGAACACGATCAGGGGGACTGCAATCAGGCCGGCCCAGCTCGCGCCGACGTTGGCGAAGACCATGCGCAGGCCGGACAGCTTGGCGCGTTCGCCGGAATCGGACGTCAAAACGCCGTTCAGCGCGCCGAAGGGCATATTACAGCAGGTGGAGAAAATGGTGACCAGCAGGTAGGTGACCCACATGTAGATCATTTTGAAGGTGTAGCTCCA
>USDP01000234.1 GCA_900553545.1 uncultured Eubacteriales bacterium
TGATGCCGTATATCGACGCGTTCTTCATGCCGCGCGCCTATGGCGACCGCCCGAAGGTCGTGCCCGACGGCGCCGTGAACTTCGCCTTCCTCGGTCAGTTCGCCGAGACGCCGCGCGACACCATCTTCACCACCGAGTATTCGATGCGTACCGGCATGGAGGCCGTTTACACGCTGCTGAATGTCGACCGCGGCGTGCCCGAGGTCTGGGGCAGCGTTTATGATGTGCGTGATCTGCTGAACGCGACCGTCAAGCTCCGCGACGGCAAGCCCGTCACGGACATGGATATGAACCTGCTCGAGAAGTTCGCCATCAAGAAGGGCCTTTCGAAGATCGAAGGGACCGACATCGAAAAGCTGCTGAAGGAATATAAGGTTATTTAAAAAACCAAAACGAGCCTCCCTGTATGGGGAGGCTCATTGTTTAGATTCTGGAATAGGAGTTTGGCGTTTCGCTGTCAAATTCAATGATGTATCCATGGCCGGGGTCACAGGGATAATCAAATCGTGTGCCGCCAAACCAGCGGGCGAGCAGCCCGCAGATGATGCCGCCGTGGATCACGCAAACTGCATCGCGCCCACGCGCCACAATGTGCCGCAGCGCACGCGCCGCCCGGTCGGTGGCCTGACTGCCGCTCTCGCCGCCGGGGCAGACCGCGTCCTCGCTGCACTCGTCGCACCAGTGCCGGAATTCCGGGTCATCCTTCAGCTCCTCATAGCTTCGCATCTCAAAATGGCCGAAGTCGATCTCCCGCAGATCGCGCACGATCTCGTGCGGCCGTTCGCCGAACAGGATGGCAAACGTCTGCTCCGTGCGGCGCATCCCGCTCGTATAATAGTCCTGTGCCTCCGGCGCGGCGGGTGGATCGCTGTGCAGCGCGGCGATGCCAGCCTCAGTCAGGGGCAGATCTGTGCTGCCGTAGTAAAGCCGTTTCAGGTTGCCCTCGGTCAGGCCGTGGCGGATGAGTGTCAGTGTCATGGAAAATCCCTCAAAATCATGGTTTCAGCTGCTGCGGCAAGCCGCAGAAAATACGGATGACGGTCTCGCTCCTCTGTGCCAGCTGTTGGAGCAGCGCGCCGTGCCGTTCGCGCCAGGCCCGTTCCGCCGCGTCCATCGGCACAACGCCGGAGCCGACCTCGCGCGAGATGATGACTGCGTCCTCTGGAAACAGCTCCGGCACTGCCGATTCCTCCGCGCGCGTAAACGCCTCAAGGTGGTAATAGCAGCGTTTTCCGGGCTGAAAGCCGCGGGCCAGATCGCAGAGCATATCCGGCGTCAGACCGAACTGTTCCACGGCCCACGTCAGCTTTCCCTGATACGCGCCGCCGATGATCAGCTTCATAGATAATACCTCGTCAAAAACAGGAATGCAAGCCCGGCCAGCTCGCCGAGCGTCAGCGCGAATCCGGAGACGTCGCCGGACATGCCGTCCAGCTGGCGGAACGCATACCATACCGCCAGCCCATAGCCCGCCGCACCGATCAGCGGCGCAAATCCGGACATGCCGCAAAACAGCGGCGGCAAAACACACGCCGCCGCGAGCATCAGTACGAGTGCGGCGGTATGTCCGGCGGGCGGCTTTGGCTGCGCGGCATATTGGCTGGTGGACAGCGGGCGGAGGTGCGACACGGCGAGCGCCGCCGCAGCCCGCACCGCGCACGGAAGCGCCGCCAGCGGCAGCAGCGGAATTTCATTTAAGGAAACGCTTTGGCAGACGATCCACTGCGTCAGCGCCAGCAGCACCATCGCAATGACGGCAAACGCGCCGCAGTGCGAGTCCTTCAAGATCTTCTGCCTCGTCGCGAGGTCGCGCCGAGAGAGCACCGCGTCGCAGACGTCCATATAACCGTCCAGATGCAGAAAGCCCGTCACGAGCCACGGAAACGCCGCCGCGCAGAGCGCGCCCAGCGCCTCCGGAAGACACAGCTTCGCCAGCAGCCAGACCAGCAGCGCCCAGAGTCCGCCCTCGACGAGACCAATCAGCGGCAGGCACATGAGCATCCGCCCGCGCGCGCTCTCACGCCAGCGCGGGAACGGGCACGGGATGGCCAAAAACATCCCCCATGCCATAAAAAAGGCGTAGAACCAGTCTTTCATATAACGTCCTTTCCATGCTTGTAAAACTGCGGCAGACCGCAGATGACCTCAGCCACGGCGTCAAACTCCGCCGCCAATTTCCGGCAGATCCCGGCGAGCTGCCGCCGGTATTCCTCTGTCCACGGGTCATAGTCCTGCCCATCCCGCCAGAGATCGTCGCAGACGC
>USDP01000235.1 GCA_900553545.1 uncultured Eubacteriales bacterium
GCTACGCCGCACCTCAAGGTCAGCGCCGAGGCGTCAGTCCTGCTGCGGGAGATCGGCTTTTCGGCCAAGGAGACGAGCCGTGCGGGCAACTGCATCCTATATTTTAAGCAGAGCGACACGATCGAGGATTTTCTGACCGCCATCGGCGCACAGGTCTCGGCGATGGGCGTCATGGAGGCGAAGGTCGAAAAAGACCTGCGCAACGGCGTCAACCGCCGCGTCAACTGCGAGACGGCAAACCTCAGTAAAGCCGTTGACGCCTCGTTTGAGCAGCTGGCGGCGATCCGACGGCTCGAAGAGGCGGGCGTGCTCGAGACGCTGCCGCAGAAATTACAGGAGACGGCGCGGCTCCGCCGGGAGAACCCGGAGGCGACGCTCTCGGAGCTGGCCGAAAAGCCGCCGGTGAGCAAGTCGGCGATCAATCACCGAATGCGAAAATTGATGGAACTTTCGAAAACACTGTAAGGAGAGACGTTATGGGCTTCGTGCATCTGCATGTGCATACCGAATACAGCCTGCTCGACGGCGCGTGCCGCATCCGCGACATCATGGCGCGCGTGAAGGAGGTCGGGCAGGAGGCCGTCGCCATCACCGACCACGGCAACATGTACGGCGTGATCGACTTCTATCGCGCGGCGAAGGCCGCGGGCGTGAAGCCCATCATCGGCTGCGAGGTCTATGTCGCGCCGCGCACGCGCTTTGATAAGGAGCACGCGTTTGACCGCGAGGCATATCACCTCGTGCTGCTCTGCGAGAACGAGACGGGCTACCGCAACCTCAGCTATATGGTTTCACGCGGGTATCTCGACGGCTTCTATAACCGGCCGCGCGTCGATATGGAGCTGCTGCGGGAGCACCACGAGGGGATCATCGCGCTCTCGGCGTGTCTGGCCGGGCGCGTGCCGCAGGCACTGCTGCACGACCAGTATGAGGAGGCCAAGAAGGCCGCGCTGGAATACACGGAGATCTTCGGGCCGGAGCACTTTTACCTCGAATTGCAGGATCACGGCCTCGAGGAGCAGCCGCGCGTCAATCAGGGCATTCTGCGCCTTTCACAGGAGACCGGATTGCCGCTCGTTGTGACGAACGATGCGCACTACCTCCGGCGCGAGGATGCGCGGACGCAGGATATCCTGATGTGCATCCAGATGGGCAAGACCGTCGACGATCCGAACCGCCTGAAATTTGAGACGGAAGAATTCTATCTCAAATCCGAGGAGGAGCTGCGCGAGCGCTTCCCACAGGCGGACGAGGCGTTTGAAAATACCGTGAAAATTGCCGAACGCTGCAATGTGGAATTCACGTTCGGCAAATATCACCTTCCGGAATTCAAGCTCCCGGCGGGATATGACTCGCTGACATACCTGAAAGAGCTTTGCGCCAAGGGCTTTGCCGAGCGCTATGGCGAAGAGCACCCGGAATACCGGCAGCAACTGGACTATGAGATTGACATGATCGAGAAGATGGGCTTTACCGACTACTTCCTGATCGTGGCGGACTTTGTCAACTTTGCAAAACAGGCGGGCATCCCCGTCGGCCCCGGGCGCGGAAGCGCCGCGGGTTCGATGGTCACGTATACGCTCTACATCACGGAGATCGATCCGATGAAGTACGGGCTGTTCTTCGAACGGTTTTTGAATCCGGAGCGCGTGACGATGCCCGATATTGATATGGACTTCGGCGACACGCGGCGCGGCGAGGTCGTGGACTATGTGCGCCGGAAATACGGCGACGACCATGTGGCGCAGATCGTCACGTTCGGCACGATGGCCGCGCGCGGCGCGATCCGCGACGTGGGCCGGGCGCTGAACTTCACCTATGCCGAGACGGACGTCGTGGCGAAGCTCGTGCCGGGGACGCCGCACATCACGCTGGACGAGGCGCTGAAGGTCTCGCCGCAGCTGCGCGAGATGTACGAGGGCGACGAGCGCGTGCAGACGCTGATCGATACGGCGCGCGCCCTCGAGGGTATGCCGCGCAACACATCGACGCACGCGGCGGGCGTCGTCATCACGCGCCTCCCGGTCTACGACTATGTGCCCCTCGCGACGAACGACGACACGATCGTCACCGAGTATACGATGACGACGCTTGAGGAGCTGGGCCTGCTCAAGATGGACTTCCTCGGTCTCCGCAACATCACGGTCATCGACGATGCGATCCAGGAGATCCGGAAGACAGACCCCGATTTTTCGATGGCCCGCGTCACTGACAACGACCCGAAGGTCATGGACA
>USDP01000236.1 GCA_900553545.1 uncultured Eubacteriales bacterium
GAGCCGGTGCTGCCGAGGATGCCGACGGTCGCGCCCGAGGGAATGTGGAGATCGATGTCGTCGAGGGCATTGCGCTCGGCCTTGGCAGAATATTTGAAGCTCACATGATCGAAATCGACCGCGCCGTTCGGGACCTCGCGGAGCGGGGAGGCGGGATTCTTGAGGTCGGACTCCGTGTCCAAGACCTCCGCGATGCGTCTGGCCGAGGCCGAGGCCATCGTCACCATCACGAAGATCATCGAGAGCATCATCAGGCTCATCAGGATGGACATGGAATAGGTGATCATGCTGGTCAGGCTGCCGACGTTGAGATACGTGCCGCCGGACTGTACGATCAGCTTCGCCGCGAAATAGCAGATCAGGATGCGCGACATGTAGACGCAGAACTGCATCAGCGGTGTGTTCGTGGCGAGGATCTTTTCGGCCTTCAGGAAGTCTTTTCGCACATCGTCCGACGCGGCGCTGAACTTTTTCGTCTCATAGTCCTCACGCACGAAGCTCTTCACGACGCGCATGGCCTGCACGTTCTCCTGCACGGAGTTGTTCAGGCGGTCGTATTTTTTGAACACGGCCTTGAACAGCGGCATCGCGAACTTTGCCATCAGAAGCAGGCCGAAGCTGAGCAGCGGGATGGCTGCCGCGAATACGAACGCCAGCTCCTTGCCGACCTTGATGGACATGATGACCGAGAAGATCAGCATCAGCGGCGCACGTACCGCCGTGCGGATGATCATCATAAAGGCCATCTGCACGTTCGACACGTCGGTCGTCAGGCGCGTGACGAGCGAGGACGTGGAGAACTGGTCGATGTTGGCGAACGAGAAGTTCTGCACGCGGTAGAACAGGTCGTGCCGCAGGTTTTTAGCAAAGCCGGTCGAGGCTGCGGCGCAGAACCAGCCCGCCGCCATTCCGAAGCACAGCGACAGGAGCGCCAGCCCCAGCAGCCGGAGTCCATAATAAAAGATGACGTCGCGCGTGCATCCGGCCTGGATGCTGTTGACGAGCTGCGCCGTGTAGAGCGGGATGACGCACTCGCACACCACCTCGCCGATCATCAAAAGCGGCGTCAGGATCGTGTCGCGCTTGTATTCGCGGATCGAGGCGGCCAATCGTTTGATCATGGTCATGCTTCCTCCTTACCTTCGGATAGATTTTCGATCGCCCGGTCGAGCAGGCGCAGCAGCGTCTGCACCTCCTCGGGGCTGAAGTTTTGCAGCGTCTCCTGCTCGAGCGCGTGGAACGTGTCGCGGATGCGAAGGTGGCATTGTTCGGCCTTTTCTGTGGCCGACACGCGCTTGCAGCGGCGGTCGTCCGGGTCGGGCGTGCAGATGATAAAGCCCTTCGCCTCCAGCCGGGCGAGCAGACCAGACACCGTCGGGTGCGTCAGGTGGAACCGCTGCTCGATGTCCTTCGGGTAGACGACCTCGCCCGCGCGGTCGTGCAGGTAGCGCAGGACGTAGGACTGCATCGCCGTCAGCTCCATCTCCTGAAACTGCTGGTCGACGCGCTGTTTGCCCGCCTGATCGAGCAGCCGAAACCGCCGGAACAGAAATAAATTTTCTTCCATGGTTGATCCCTCAAATGAAAATGTAGCGTGCGACCTAAAATACGTCGCACGCTACATTTTATCAGATTTCTCGAAAAATGCAAGGGGAAGATGCGATGTTTTTGCACAAAGAAGCGCAAAGATTTTTGTGCGTTCTGCCCTATGGGCGGAGAACGGTGTAGAGATAGCGGGCGGAGATCGTTCCATGTTCAAAAACACGCTGCAAGAGCCGCAGATTTTCCTCCGAGTGTTCTACCTCCTTGCAGTAGAGGCTGACGACGGGCTGCAAGGTTTCGACCGTCTGTGCGTCCGCAGTGCCGCAGAGATAGCGCAGCGCGACAACGTGGAACAGGCAGCTCTCGACGCGCGGCAGGAGCCGGCCGTCGTTCACGGCTTTCAGCACATAGCGGAACAGGAAATAGACCAGCAGATTTTCGGCCTGCGCGGGAAAGCGCACGTCGAAATCGTCCGGCGGCTCCGCGTGGTTCACGCGGTCCAGCAGGCGCGGGAACTCCGCTGTCAGGTGCTCCATATTGCGCAGCACCATCCAGGATGGGAAAAACGCACCGTCCGCCAAAATCCGCCGCCGCACGAGAGCCAGCGCCCGCGCGGGCCGCGGGTCGGCGCAGAGCGCGTCGATGCGTGAAAATTTTTTCGCGTCGA
>USDP01000237.1 GCA_900553545.1 uncultured Eubacteriales bacterium
GAGAACCCGGCGCAGCCTACTGGTTTCCGTTCGGTGCGCAGCTCAAAGGGGACGCGCAGGACCCGGCGTCGGAGCTTTCACCACCCGCTCCTTCTCTTTGCCGCCGCATGATCTGCTGATTCCTTTTCACAGCCAGTTGCAATATTCCATATCTTACCGAAAAACCGGCAAAATGTCAAGTATGCTCGAAAATCAGATGTCTTCGATGATCGGAGAAGGCTTCGCCGCCTGCGGGTTGACCAGCGCGCGGAACTTCGTTCTCGACTCGCGGATCTCGCTGAGCGACTGCGCGATGGCGTCCTCGGTGCGCTTCATGGCGTCGTCAACGTAATCGTTTGTCACCTGCTTGAGTTCCTTGATCTTCTGCTGCGCAGCCTTGACCATCTCATCGGCCTGCTGGGCCGCCTGACGGGTGATCTCCTCGCGGGAGATCATCTGCTTGGCACGCTGCTCGGCCTGCTTGAGGATATTCTCGGCCTCGCGCTTGGCGTTCGTGATGACCTCGTTGCGGGACTCGACAATGGTTTTCGCCTGTTTCAGCTCACCGGGGAGCTGATTGCTGATCTCGTCGAGCAGGTCGAGTACCTTGTCGCGTTCGACAACACACTTTTCATTGCCCAGCGGCAGGCTCCATGCGTCCTGCACCATCTCATATAACGTCGTGATGATCTCTTCAATGCCGTTATTTGCCATTGTTGTGTCCTCCTCCAATTTGCCCTGCCATGCGGGCCTTGAAATCCGGTATGATCGCCGCCGGGAGGAAATCCTCCAGCGCCACGTCGTACCGCCCGAGTTCTTTGACTGCACTTGACGACAGATACATGAACTGATGCTCCGCAGTCAGGAACATCGTGTCGAGTCCGGGATTCAGCTTGTGGTTGACCAGTGCCATCTGGAATTCACGCTCGAAATCCGAGACGGCCCGAAGCCCCTTGACGATGATGGAACTCCCCTGCTCCCGGGCAAAGTCTGCCAGCAGCTTGTCCGAGAACATGACCTCCACATTTGGAATGTCCGCCGTCACACGCCGGATCAGCTCCACGCGCTCCGCCGCGGAAAACATGGGATGCTTGTCGACGTTGAACATCACGCAGACGATCAGCCGGTCAAAGCTCTTGGCCGCGCGCCGGATGATGTTGAGGTGCCCGTTCGTCACCGGGTCAAAGCTGCCGGGATAGATTGCTGTCTTCATGCTCGCTGCGCCTTTCGGAAAATCGTCACTGCCGTCTTGCCGTATTTGTAATCGCGCCAGTGCGCCAAGCCCGGAAAATCGTCGGCGAGCGCCTTTTCCACGGGTCTTTCGCAGATTATTATACCACCATCCGTCAGAATGTCAATTTCTGATATTCGTTTTAGGGCATTTTCCAGAAAAACTTCTGCGTAGGGCGGGTCGAGAAACACGAGGTCGAACCGTCCGCGCCCCGCGCCAAGGTACGATAGATAGTCCATCTGCACCACCTGCGCACGCTCGGCGAGCCTTGTTTTGGCCAGATTCTCGCGCACGACCTGACAGGCGTCGCGCCGCGCATCGACAAATACGGCCTCGCGTGCCCCGCGGCTGAGCGCCTCAATGCCGAGCTGGCCGGAGCCGGCAAACAAGTCGAGTGCCCGCCGTCCCTCGACCTCAAACTGGATGGCCGAGAAGATCCCCTCCTTGACCTGGTCCATCGTGGGCCGCGTGTCCATGCCCTTCGGGGCCTTGAGCGTCATGCCTCGGGCCGTTCCTGTGATGACTCGCATTGGGTGTCCTCCTGATGAAAATACGAATAGACGGCCTGTGCCGCCGCCTCCGGCAGCACCTCGCGCAGCGCCGGAAGCTCCGCCTTCTGCACCGCGCTGACCGAGCGGAATTTTTTCAGCAGCTGTTCGCGCCGCTTCGGCCCCACGCCTGGGATCTTTTCGAGCGACGATTCGCGCAGCCGCTTCGAGCGCAGCTGCCGGTGATATTCGATCGCAAAGCGGTGCGTCTCCTCCTGGATGCGCCCGATGAGCGCGAACACGGCCTGATTGCCCGAAATGCCGATCTCATGTCCGTCCGCGGTCACGAGCGCGCGCGTCCGGTGCCGGTCGTCCTTGACCATGCCGTAGACCGGGATGTCGAGCGCGAACTCCCGCACGACCTCCTCCGCGATCTTCGCATGCTCCACGCCGCCGTCGATCAGCAGCGCGTCGGGCCTTTCCGAAAATCCGGCATCGCCCGCC
>USDP01000238.1 GCA_900553545.1 uncultured Eubacteriales bacterium
CAATTCATACAATTCCGATGTTGACACTAGGGAATGAGAGTGCTATTATATAACCAACAAAAACAGTAGGTTAGCGGAAAGGAGCAGAAAAGCATGTTTATTCTGAACGAACGAATGTCGGGCTGCATGTGTATGTCTATGCCGCAGTATGCTCATCTGCTGTCTGCCCGATCGGATACGGGAACGGACGGACGCGGTCTTATCTGACGCCGCGCACTGTTCCGGATCATGGATCGTCCTGAAGCGGGGAGCTGTGGGCTCTCCGCTTTTTTGTGTAACAGGGAGGAATTGTTTTGATAGAACTGACACATATCTCCAAAAATTTCGCCTCCGGCGGACGCACGGTGCACGCCGTGCAGGACGTCAGCCTTTCGATCGGCAAGGGCGAGATCTTCGGCATCATCGGCTTCTCCGGCGCCGGCAAGTCCACGCTCGTGCGATGCATCAATCTGCTCGAGCGGCCAACTTCCGGCTCGGTCACGGTGGACGGAAAAGAAATGACCGCGCTCTCTGCGAGGGAGCTGCGGCAGGCACGCAAAAAGATCGGCATGATCTTTCAGCACTTCAATCTGATGCCGTCGCGCACCGTATTCGGAAACGTCGCGTATCCGCTGCGCGGCAGCGGTCTTTCCAGAGAGCAGATCGCGGACAAGGTGCACAGGCTGCTCGAGCTGGTCGGCATCGGAGACAAGGCGGAGGCGTACCCGAAGCAGCTCTCCGGCGGACAGAAGCAGCGCGTTGCCATCGCGCGGGCGCTCGCAAACGACCCGAATGTGCTGCTGTGCGACGAGGCGACCTCGGCGCTCGACCCCCAGACTACCAAGGCGATCCTGCGGCTGCTGAAGGACCTGAACGAAAAGCTCGGCATCACGGTCGTCATCATCACGCACGAAATGGCCGTGGTCAAGGAGATCTGCGACCGCGTGGCGGTCATGGAGCACGGCAGGGTTGTCGAGCAGGGCGAGGTATTCAATGTGTTCGCAGATCCCCGGCAGGAGATCACCCGGAGCTTCATCCACACGACGTCCAATCTCCGCAAGATCGAGGAACTCATCGAGGAGGACTCTCCGGTGGTGCAGCTGAAGCCGGGCGAGCTCATCGTGCGCCTGAGCTACATTCAGCGCAACGTTTCCGAGCCGCTGATTTCGACGGTATCGCGTAAATTCGATATTACGCTCAACATTATCTTTTCCGATATTGCCATCGTGCAGAATGCGCCGATCGGCGGCACGGTCGCCATCATCAGCGGCGAGCGCGCGCAGATCACGCAGGCGATGCAGTATCTCAGCGAGAAAAACGTAGGTGTGGAGGTGATCCGTGATGCAAGAATTTCTGAATAACATCATTCCGAACGTCATGGCAAAGCTGCCGGACTTCTATGCGGCGATCGGCGATACGCTGCTCATGGTGGTCTGGTCGGGGGCGATCTCGTTCGTGCTCGGTCTGGCGCTCGGCGTGCTGCTCACGGTCACAAAGCCGGGCGGCATTCTGGAAAACAAGGTCGTCTACCAGATCGTCGACAAGCTGGTCAGCCTGTTCCGCTCCATCCCGTTCATCATCCTGCTGACGTGGGTCATGCCGTTCTCCCGCGTCATCATGGGTACGGCGCTGTATGTACGCGGCGCGATCGTTCCTCTGGTGTTCGGCGCGGTGCCGTTTTTCACCCGACAGGTCGAGCTGGACGGCGGCCTGATCGAGGCGGCGCTCTCCATGGGCTCGACGCCGCTTGAGATCATCTTCCGCGTCTACCTCAAGGAAAGTGTCGCGGCAATCGCACGCGGCACGACCATCACGGCCATCAGCCTGCTCAACCTCACCGCAATGGCGGGCGTTGTCGGCGCAGGCGGTCTGGGCGATTTCGCCATCCGCTACGGCCACGACCGCAACATGGTCGACATCACCAACGTCACGGTGCTGGTCCTGGTCATTATCGTTTGCATTATGGAGTTCATTGGCGGCCAGGTCGTCAGGAAGAACACGCATTAAGGAGAGTCTGACATGAGTATTTCCAATCGTAAAGTTGTTATCGTGGGTGCGGGCCATGTCGGCTCTCACGTTGGCTATGCCCTTATTTCCCAGAGCCTTGCGGACGAGATCGTCTACATCGACTCCGACCACGCAAAGGCAGTTGCACAGGCGCTCGATCTGACCGACGCGACCAACTATCTGCCGGTCCGCACCAAAGCC
>USDP01000239.1 GCA_900553545.1 uncultured Eubacteriales bacterium
CCGCCCCTACAAGTTTCTATTTTGACCTCTCAAATTCCATCGGCGGCAGCGCAAGCTGCTTCGCCGCATACTGATACGCGCCCTGATAATCCTCGATCTCCTTGCAGCAAAGCTCCATCGCGCGGTACAGCTCACGCAGCAGGATCTGCGGCAGCGGCGCAAGCGCCTCTGCCTGCTGCAAATAGAGCCGTGCGTTTTCAAACTGCTCCTTTTTCGCCGCAATCCGCCCGCGCAGCACAAGATATTCCGCCTTGTTCCGCTCCGGCAGCTCCGCGATCGACCAGATCTCCCGCTCCGCCGCCTGAATGTGCTCCTGCTCGAGCTGATAGCGCGCCAGCAGCAGATGATAGCGCACAGCCTCCGGCGCGCGCAGATATTCCTCGCGGTACTCCGCGATCCGTGCTTCCACATTTTCGCTCCCCCGCGCGCATCGCGCCAGCGCCGCCAGCGCCCGCAGACTCAGCGCTTGCTGCGCGTAGAGTCCCCGCGCGTTCCAGCGGAGCGCCTGTTCGGCGCGCCGTGCCGCCTCTTCATATTGCTCCGCACCCAGCGCCTGCTCGGCCAGCTCCATGGCCGACACCGCCAGCAGAAGCAGTTCCTCGTCCGACGCCTGCTCCGCTCCCGGCTCCAGCAGCGCCGCGCAGCCCCGATGATCCCCCTCGCGCAGCATCGCCCGTGCCCGCGGCAGCCGTTCCGCCGCCTCGTCGGACGCATCGTCCGCCAGAAGCCATCCCGCCGTCACGCCGAGCGCCGCCGCCAGATATTCCAGCGTCTTCATGCTCGGCGCGGAGAGGTCGTTTTCGATCAGCGAGAGCATATTGCGCGTGATGCGGCCGCCCGCCGCCTGCTCCTGCGTCAGTCCCGCGCGGATGCGCGCCTGCCGCACCTTCTGTCCCAGCGTCATATCCCGAGCCTCCGTAAGTATGATTTACCTCAGCATACCATATTTCCCGCAGATCCGCAATCCCTGCCTCGGCGGTTGTAGGGGCGGACGACTCTGTCCGCCCTTAACCCCGCCGCAACGACCTGCCTCCCCTTCGTAAGGGGAGGTGGCATTTGCGAAGCAAATGACGGAGCGGTCGACGGGCGGGCAATGCCTGCCCCTGCGATGCAAAAATGCCGCCGCAGCCTTCCGGCTGCGGCGGCGTTTTGTATTATTACGTTCTTCGCTTCCTTGCCGCAAGGACACGCTCCAACCGTTTCAGCAGAAAATCATAGATCACGAACACCACGTTCCCGAGCGCCAGCGTTGCAATCAGCAGCGCCGTCCCCGTCGCGCGGTATTCCTCCACCAGCGCATTCAGCCCCAGCACGAAGATCAGCAGCGCATAGAGTGCGATCGCCGCCCCGTTGAACAGCAACAGCTTCAGCGCCCAGCGCAGCGCAGGCCGCTTCCGGTCAAGACCGGCCCGAATCGCGGGGTAATAGCCCAGCGCGGCATAGAGCGCTGCGGCCTCTTTGTCCGGCCCGAGCAGCAGACCCAGAATGGCGCTCGCCGCCCAGACGAGCACGGCGTCCCGCCGTCCCCATCGCTGCATCACCGGCAGCAGTACCAGACTCGCCAGCACCGGGCAGCAGAACGTCGCCGCCGGGATCAGTCCGCCGAGGCAGAGGATCACCACGGCCAGCGCCGTCATCATCCCGCAGAGCGCGATCTCGGCGCTTTTGCCGCGCCTCATCTGCCGTTCGATTTCAGCAGGGCATACTTAATGTCCCACAGCTTCTGCGACAGGTCGACGTAATAGGTATGCGGATTGTCAAACCGCTGCACCTCGTCCCACAGCGTGTCCACCTGCGCGGCGCAATATTTCTGGATGTCCGGGAGCGACGGCATGTTGTAGACCAGCTCGCCGTTTTGGAAGATCGGCACGAGCAGTTCCTTCGCCGTGAAGTTGTAGATGTTCTTCCGCTTCCAGGTGGCCTGCGGATCGAAAATTTCAAGATCCTGGCTGTCGTCCACGACCTCATCGTGCAGGCAGATATAGTCCGCGATAGCCTTTCCGGTGTCGTTGCCGTAGAAGCGGTAGACCTTCTTAAAGTGCGGGTTCGTGATCTTGCCGACGTTCTCGCTGACCTTGATCTTCGGGATGATGTTGCCCGCCTCGTCCTCGACGGCGGCCAGCTTGTACACGCAGCCGAACACCGGCTCGCTGCGCGCGGTGATGAGCCGCTCGCCC
>USDP01000240.1 GCA_900553545.1 uncultured Eubacteriales bacterium
TTTTCTGCCGGGATAAACGTATGTCCATGGTTGAGATTGAATGACAGCTCAAATAGCACGCCCGCCTCGACGCGGCGCTCGTCGTCCGCCGGAAGCTCCAGCTCCAGCGCGAAGGCGTCCACTGCGGCGAAGTCCGCGCCGTAATATGGATCGACCAGCAGATACGGGTCGTCACGGAGGGCATCCTGCGCATCCGGGCCGTAGATGCGGTAGAGCCGCACGGCCAGCTCCGGCGGCAGGCGGTGTATGGTCAGAAACTCGATCAGGCGGCGCACGCCGCTCTGCCGCCGGAAGCTCGACGACATCTCGGCGGCCTTAGAGCGCGTGATGCCGGGGATCTCCGCCAGCCGCGACGGCTCGTTTTCCAGCACATCGAGGCTCTGCGCACCGAACCGCTCCACGATCTTCGCCGCAGTCTTTGCGCCGATGCCCTTGACCGCGCGTGAGGAGAGATAGGAGAAGATCTCCTGCGTCGTCTCCGGCATCAGGCGCTCCAAAAACTCCGCCTCAAACTGCGGCCCGTGGCTCGGGTGCCGTCCCCATTTTCCCGCGATGACCAGCCGCTCGCCAACCAGCGTCATCGGGATTGTGCCCGTGACGGTGATCTGGTCGCCGCCCTCGGTGCGCAGCCGCAGGACGGTATATCCGTTTTCCGCGTTCTGAAACACGATGCTCTGCACCGTGCCCCGGATCATTTCCTCATCGCGTTCTGCCATCTATCTCTCCCGCAATCCATCTTTCAGATCTTCATAGGTGCAGCACTCTACAAAGAGATACCGCCGCGTCAAAGCCTCGGCCAGCACACGTGCCGTCTCATCTGCATCCGTCGTGACCAGCAGCAGCGTCCCGTCGAACAGTCCGCTGCAACGCAGCCAGTTGACCGCGCGCACCTGCCGCTCAAGCGCCGCCTCTCTGCCTGCAAGGAAAAAGACCATTCTGGCCTCCGCGCGCATGGGCAGCAGCAGCCGCCCGATCAAACACCAGTTCAGCACAAGAAGCAGCATTGCGATCGCTGCACACAAAATCACATCCAGCAACATTCTCTCGCCCCCTTACTTCATCCTATGACAGGGCCGGGAATGTGGATAGAAGTATCATACTATATTTTTGCGCCGTTTTCCACACAAATGTGAGAAAAGGCGCAAAAAAGCGGCGCCCGGAAAACCGGGCGCCGCGGGGCTTGAACCAATTTTGAAATTAGTCCTCGTTGATGGCGATGACAACGCCGGAACCAACGGTACGGCCGCCTTCACGGATAGCGAAGCGGAGGCCATTCTCGATGGCGATCGGGGTGATCAGCTCGACGTTCATGTCGATGTTATCGCCGGGCATGCACATCTCAACGCCTTCGGGCAGGGAGATGATGCCGGTAACGTCAGTGGTTCTGAAGTAGAACTGCGGACGATAGTTGTTGAAGAACGGGGTATGACGGCCGCCTTCGTCCTTGGACAGGACGTAAACCTGGCCAACGAACTTGGTGTGCGGATGGATGGAACCGGGCTTGGCCAGAACCTGACCTCTTTCCACGGACTTCTTGTCGATGCCGCGGAGCAGAGCGCCGATGTTGTCGCCGGCTTCGGCGTAGTCCATCAGCTTGTGGAACATTTCGATGTCGGTGACGACGGTGTTCAGCTTGTCCTCGCGGAGGCCGACGATCTCGACCGGCTCGTTCTTCTTGATGACGCCACGCTCGACACGACCAGTAGCAACGGTGCCACGGCCAGAGATGGTAAAGACGTCCTCAACCGGCATCAGGAAGGGCATGTCAGCCTTGCGGTCCGGAGTCGGGATCCAGGTATCGACAGCCTGCATCAGCTCGTCGATGCACTTGTACTCGGGAGCGTTCGGGTCGGTGGACTCGGAAGCCAGAGCGTTCAGCGCGGAGCCGCGGATGATGGGGGTGTCGTCGCCGGGGAAGCCGTAGAAGGACAGAGTCTCGCGGACTTCCATCTCGACCAGCTCAAGCAGCTCTTCGTCGTCGACCTGATCGCACTTGTTCAGGAAGACAAGGATCGAAGGAACGTTAACCTGACGGGCAAGCAGAAGGTGCTCCTTGGTCTGGGCCATGGGGCCGTCGGAAGCAGCGATGACGAGGATGCCGCCGTCCATCTGCGCGGCGCCGGTGATCATGTTCTTGATATAGTCGGCG
>USDP01000241.1 GCA_900553545.1 uncultured Eubacteriales bacterium
GGACGTGGGCTTCATGCCGCAGCGGATGCCGCGCGTCCGGGCAATGACTTCGTCAATGTCCATGCCCTCGACGAGGCGGCTGATTCCCTGCAAATTGCCGTTGCAGCCGCCGGTGAAGACGACACGTTTGATTTTCCGCCCATCCAGCTCAACGTGGATGCTGCTGGAGCAGGTGCCCCTGGTACGATAATCAAGTTCCATGGTGTTGGTTCCTTTCTATTCGGTGAGAGCGCAAACTGTGCAGTTTACATAATTTATAAGGTCCTCCGGCGCAAGCAGAATTTGGCAGCCGCGCTGCCCGGCGGATACGCCGATCTCGTCGTAGAGCTGGGCCGTTTCGTCGAGGTAGGTCGGAAACGGCTTTTTCATACCGATCGGGCTGCATCCGCCGCGGATATAGCCCGTTGTGGCCAGCAGATCCTTGACGTGGATCAGCTCGATCTTTTTGTCACCGGCGGCTTTTGCAGCCTTTTTGAGGTCCAGCTCGCAGCAGACCGGGATGCAGAACACGGCATAGCCGCAGCGGTCACCGTGGGCGACGAGCGTCTTGAAGATCTGTTCGGGCGGCATGCCGATGCCCTCCGCCGCGTGCAGGCCGGAGAGGTCGTTTTCGTCGAAGGCGTATTCCGCCGTGTGGTACTGAATTTTGGCCGCATCCAGCAGGCGCATCACATTTGTTCTGGTCATGGGTATCCCTTCTTTCCGCCTCATTATACAGAATCCGTGCGCATCTTGCAAGTCCCCTTTCCGTTTGCTATAATACGTCTGAAATTTTTCCCGGAGGCGAAGAACATGTCCATTGAAAAGGTGAGAAACTATTTCCAGACGCTTGGCATTGCGGAGCGGATCATGGAGTTTGACGTGTCGAGCGCGACGGTCGAGCTGGCGGCGCAGGCCGTCGGCGTCGAGGGCGCACGCATCGCGAAGACGCTGTCGTTTCTGCTCGGCGACGGGTGCATCCTGATCGTGGCGGCGGGCGACGCGAAGATCGACAACAAAAAATACAAGGCAAAATTCGGCGCAAAGGCGAAGATGCTCGCGCACGACGACGTGCCGGAGTATATCGGCCACGCCGTGGGCGGCGTGTGCCCGTTCGTGGTGAAGGAGGGCGTGCGCGTCTATCTGGACGAATCGCTGCGGCGGTTCGAGACGGTGTTCCCCGCGTGCGGCAGCAGCAACAGCGCCATCGAGCTGACGATCCCGGAGCTGGAGGAATATTCGAAATTCGACGAGTGGGTCGACGTCTGCAAGCTGCCGGAATAATTTTTGCCGCTTTTGTCCATGCTAAGCCCGAACTTTTGGGGAGGGCGAAAACATGGCGGAAGAAAAGCAAAAAGATCAGCAGACCGAGCAGCTCGTCGATCTCGGCGCGGCGACGACAAGCACCAGCCGGGGCAGCATCTACACGCTGACCATCGTCGGCCAGATCGAGGGACATCAGGCGCTGCCGGAGAATGTGAAGACGACGAAATATGAGCATGTGCTGCCGCTGCTGGCCTCTGTGGAGGAGAGCGAGGAGATCGACGGGCTGCTCATTTTGCTGAACACCGTGGGCGGCGACATTGAGGCAGGGCTTGCCATTGCAGAGCTGATCGCCGGGATGAAGAAGCCGACGGTGTCGCTCGTGCTCGGCGGCGGACATTCGATCGGGATTCCACTGGCCGTATCGGCGCGGCGGAGCATGATCGTCCCCACGGCGTCGATGACGGTGCATCCGGTGCGCATGACGGGACTCGTCGTCGGCGCGCCGCAGACCTATCAGTATTTTAACCGGATTCAGGATCAAATCGTCAGCTTTGTGACGAAACATTCGAAGATTTCAAAGCAGCGGTTCCTCGACTATATGATGGCGACGGACGAAATCGCGACCGACGTCGGCACGGTCGTCTACGGGCCGGAGACGGTCGAGTCCGGCCTGATGGATCAGCTTGGCAGCCTCTCCGATGCGTTTTCGTGGCTGCACCGGCAGATCGCGAAGGAAAAGAAGAAAAAATAATCCACAGGGCCGGGCGCGAGAGCGTTCGGCCCTTTTCCGGTTTTCTGCCCCTACAAACCGTATCCGCAAAACGTCGTCTGTCCGCCATCATCAAGATCGCGTGCGGCGTTGTAAAATTCCAAATGGCCAAATT
>USDP01000242.1 GCA_900553545.1 uncultured Eubacteriales bacterium
CCTCGGCGCGGGCAAGGGATGGCTCCACAACGTCGGCGCGGCGGACACGGATCTTGTGTTCGCGCTGGTCAGCGAGGAGTGGGGGCTGATTCTGGCGGTGACGCTGGTGGCTGCGATTGCGGTGCTGGCGGTATTTGTGGTGCGGTCGGCCCCGGTGGGGCGGAGCTGCTTCTATACGATCGGTGCGTGCGCGGCGGTGACGATCCTCGTGACGCAGGCGATTTTGAACGTGTTCGGCACGGTGGACATCCTGCCGCTGACAGGCGTGACGTTCCCGTTCGTGTCGAACGGCGGATCGAGCATGCTGTGCGTCTGGGGCCTGCTGGCGTTCGTCAAGGCCGCGGACACGCGGCAGAATGCGAGCTTTGCCATTCGTCTGCCGGGCAGAAAGGGGGCCTGACCGATGAAAAAGGTATCCGGGCGGGCAATTTTCCCGCTGATCTTGGCGATCGTCCTCCTCGCGGGGACGGTGCTGCTCTGCGTGCGCTATTTTGTAAAAGCAGGGGAGTGGGTCACGTTTTCGGGCAGCCCGCACGTCTACACGGGCGTGAATCTCGACGGCGGCATCGTGACCGACCGGGACGGCACGCTGCTGCTCGACAGCACGGACGGGCGGACCTATTCCGCCGACGCTGTGACGCGCACGGCGACGATGCACCTGCTGGGCGACCGGTATGGGTACATTCAGGCGCCGCTGCTCGGCAGCTTTGCGGACGACATGATCGGCTTTGACAAGATCAACGGACTCTACGGCGCCGAAGGCACGGAGGCGAACGCCGCCCTGACGCTGAGCGCCGCCGCGCAGACAGCGGCCTATCAGGCCCTCGGGAATTACCACGGCACGGTCGGCGTCTACAACTACAAGACCGGCGAGATCCTCTGTGCGGTGACCTCGCCGAGCTATGACCCCGACAACATGCCGGACGTCGACGCCGACACGAGCGGCGCGTACGACGGAGTTTATGTCAACCGATTTTTCCAGGCCGCCTATACGCCCGGCTCGATCTTCAAGATCGTGACGCTGGCCGCCGCGATCGAGACTGTGCCGGATTGGGAGAATCTGACCTTCACCTGTGAGGGAAAAACCATCATCGGCGGGCAGGAGATCATCTGCGAGGGCGTCCATGGGACGATCACGCTGAAGCAGGCGCTGGCGCATTCGTGCAACGTGGCGTTCGGCGAGCTGGCCGGGAAGGTCGGCACAAAGGCGCTGATGGAGTACGCCGAAAAGCTCGGCCTGAGCGAGAGCTTCGAATGTGACGGCATCCCGGTCAAGGCCGGAACCGTGGATCTCAAGGACGCGGACGCAGGCGACCTCGCGTGGGCCGGGATCGGGCAGTACACCGATCAGGTGAACGCGCTGACGTTTATGCGGGCGATGGGCCGCATCGCGGGCGGCGGCACGGGCGCGGAGCCGTATCTGATGGCGAAGATCACGCGCGGCGAGAAGACCGCGTATGAGGCGAAGACCGAGACGAGCAGCCGTGCGCTCAAGGCGGAGACGGCCGCGAAGCTGACGGAATATCTGCGGAACAACGTGGCCACGATGTACGGCGACTGGCAGTTCGGCGGGCTGAATGTCTGTGCGAAGTCCGGCACGGCGGAACACGAGGGGGAGACGGCAGACGCAATGTTCGCGGGCTTCTGCGTGGATGAAAATTGTCCGCTGGCGTTCGTCGTGTTCGTGGAAAACGGCGGCTCGGGCAGCGCAGTGGCCGCGCCGATCGCTGCAAAGGTCTTGCAGGTCTGCGCCGCGGCAATCAACAGATAAATTGGGGCTTGACAAATGCCGCAGTTTTGTGTATGATAATGGGGCTGTTTCGGGAAGTGACACGGAACGGCCCCGGCTTCGACCGGCGTTTGATACTTGGAGTAGTATCGAAGTGGTCATAACGAGCACGACTGGAAATCGTGTAGGTGTGTTGAGCGCCTCGAGAGTTCGAATCTCTCCTACTCCGCCAAAATCACGGCATCCCATCTGGGATGCCGTGATTTTTTGCGGAGCGGAGAGATTCGAATTAAAAATCGGCACAGTCCGGTGGACTGTGCCTGCCGCCAGTGCAAACACTGG
>USDP01000243.1 GCA_900553545.1 uncultured Eubacteriales bacterium
GGCCGGTTTTTCTTTAGATATGCCAGATCTCGGTGGCGTACTGACGGATGGTGCGGTCAGAAGAGAACTTTCCGGCGGACGCCGTGTTCATCAAACATTTGCGGCCAAATGCGATGCGGTCGCGATAGTCGCGGTTCGCGCGCAGGCGCGTGTCCTGATAGGACTGGAAGTCGTACAGGCTGAAATAGTGATCCGGGCGATGCCAGCTCGCGCCGTCGAGCAGCGCAGTATACAGCTCCTGCTGCCCGGCATCGGTCGGAACCGTGCCGTTGACCAGCGTGTCGACCGCGCGGCGGAGGTTGGCGTTGGAGTTGTAGAGGTCGCGCGCGTGGTAGGTGTCGCGGACGCGGTTGATCTCCTCGACACTCGCGCCGAAGATATAGTTGTTCTCAAGTCCGGCCTGTTCGACGATCTCAATGTTCGCGCCGTCCATCGTGCCGAGCGTGACTGCGCCGTTCAGCATCAGCTTCATGTTGCCCGTGCCGGAGGCTTCGGTGCCGGCCGGGGAGATCTGCTCGGAGATATCGGCGGCGGGCATGATGTGCTCGGCGTAGGAGCAGTTGTAGTTCTGTACGAAGACGACCTTCAGCTTGTCGTGGACCGCAGGGTCGTTATTGATGAGGTCTGCAATGCGGTTGATATAGCAGATGATGGACTTGGCACGGACATAGCCGGGCGCGGCCTTTGCGCCGAAGATAAATGCCGTCGGCGTAAAGTCGGTCAGGCTGCCGTCCTTGAGACGGAGGTAGATATCCATGACGGACAGCGCATTCATCAGCTGCCGCTTATACTCATGCAGCCGCTTGACCTGTACGTCGAAGACGAAGCTCGGGTCGAGCTTGACGCCCTCATGCTGTTCAATGACGGCGCAGAGCTGCTTTTTCTTTTCCAGCTTGATCGCATTGAACCGCTCAACGGTCGCGTCGTCCATCTGTCCCTTCAGCTCGGCCAGCCGGTCGAGATCCTTGAGGAAGCCGGGGCCAACCTTTTCTTCGATGAGGGCGGACAGCTCCGGATTGCACAGGCCGAGCCAGCGGCGCGGCGTGATGCCGTTCGTCTTGTTCTGGAAGCGCTCGGGGAAGACCTTGTACCAATCGTGGAACAGGCTGTCGCGCAGGATCTGCGAATGGATCTTGGCGACGCCGTTCACCGCCGTAGAGACGTAGACAGACAGATTCGCCATATGCGCGGTGTTGTCCTTAACGATGAAGAGGTTGCTCTGCGGATGCTCCTGGCGGAGTTTGGCGTCGATGCGGACGATAATGTCGCAGATCTCGGGCACGACGGAGCGCAGCAGCTCCATGTCCCACTTCTCGAGCGCCTCGCTCATGACCGTGTGGTTCGTGTAGGAGAAGATGCGGGCCGCAATGTTGAACGCGGCGTCGAAGTCCAGTCCCTCTGCCATCAGCAGCCGGATCAGTTCCGGGATGGACATCGCGGGGTGCGTGTCATTGAGCTGGATGGCCGCAAATTCCGGCAGCCGATCCCAGCCGAGGCCCTGGTGCTTGCGGAAGTCGCGCATGATGTTTTGCAGCGACGCGCTGGACAGAACGTACTGCTGCTTGATGCGCAGCTGCTTGCCCTCCCAGGTGGAGTCGTTCGGGTAGAGCACGCGCGTGATGTCCTCGGCCTTGTTCTTGTTTTCGAGCGCCTTATAATAGTCCTGTGCGTTGAACGCGTCGAAGTCGAGTTCCTTCTCGGCTTCGCACTGCCAGAGGCGCAGCGTGCCGACGGTCTCGGTGTCGTAGCCGATGACGGGCATGTCGTAGGGGACGCAGTTGACGGTCTGGTCGGCGAATTTGACCTTGACGGTCAGCTTGTCGCGGCGGTGGCTCCACGGGTCGCCGTACTTCGTCCAGTCGTCCGCGTTCTCGCGCTGCCGGTCGTTTTCAAACGTCTGCTTGAACAGGCCGAAGCGATAGCGCAGACCGTAGCCCATCAGCGGCAGATCGAGCGTGGCGGCGCTGTCGAGGAAGCAGGCGGCCAGACGGCCCAGTCCGCCGTTGCCAAGCGCGGCATCCTCGATCTCTTCCAGACAGGCAAGATCAACG
>USDP01000244.1 GCA_900553545.1 uncultured Eubacteriales bacterium
TTTTCTTTCTCTTTATAGAGAAAGAAAAGAACCGCCGCGCCCGGTGAAGAAAAGAAAGAGAACTTTCAAAACCGGTAGCGTAAACCGTGCTGCCATCATGTAACAGCTCACTCGCCCAGTCTTTTTCCCCGCCCCAAATCACCTCTCCGCTGGCGACTACGCGCCGCACGCTATCTTGATGATGGCAGGCAGCATTTTACAAATATTTTCTAAGAGGCCGTCCCTACATTCTAAAGTCAAAATGATAATATGGACAAAGAAATCGCCCGGCTGCATTTGCAGCCGGGCAATCATGGGACACGATTATTTCTTTGCCTTCTTTTCCTTGCGGGCGGCAGCCATTGCAGCCTTCTGCTTGGCGGCTTCCTTCTCGGCGGTGTTGTTGCTGGAGACAGCGAACTTCGCGAACTCAACGCGGACGCGGTCGGCGCTGGTCTCGATGACGATCGAGTTATCCTTCACGGACACGACGTCGCCGATGATGCCGCCGATGGTCGTGATGTTGTCGCCGACCTTCAGCGCATTGCGCATGGCCTCTGCTTCCTTCTTCCGCTTGTTTTCCGGGCGGATCATGAAGAAGTAGAAGACCGCGATCAGCGCGACCATCATGATGATAAACGAAAGGTTGCTGCCGCCGGCGGCTGCGCCGGACTCCAAGAATAAGGTCATTGTTTTTCCTCCATCGTTTTCAAACTTCGAATATTATACCGGTTCTTGCGTCATTTTGCAAGACGGCTTGAGCAATTTTCCAAAATAAACTCCGCGCGATCAGATCTTCCGCGCCAATTTTTCGGAATACTCCGCACGGAAGGCCGCAAACGTGCCGTTGTCGAGACTTTCGCGGATGCGTTCCATCAGCTTATTGTAGAAATACAGATTGTGCATCACGGAAAGCCGCATCGCCAGCATCTCCTCCGCCTTGAACAGGTGGTGCAGATACGCCTTGGAATAGCGGCGGCAGACCGGGCAGTCGCACTCCGGGTCGATCGGTGACTCATCGTAGATGTACTTTGCGTTTTTCAGGTTGATCGCGCCCTGCCACGTGAACAGCTTGGCGTGCCGCGCGTTGCGCGCAGGCATCACGCAGTCAAAGAAATCCACACCGCGTGCGACAGCCTCGATGATGTTGCTCGGCGTGCCGACACCCATCAGATAGCGCGGCTTGTCCGCCGGCATATACGGCTCTACCGCCTCGATGATCTGATACATCACCTCTGTCGGTTCCCCGACGGCCAGCCCGCCGATGGCATAGCCCGGCAGATCGAGCTTCGCGATCTCCTTCATGTGCCAGATGCGAAGGTCCTCAAACGTCGCGCCCTGATTGATGCCCCAGAGCTGCTGGCCGGGATTGACCGCATCTGGCTCCGCCAGATATTGGGCCATCGCCTCCTTACACCGCGCCAGCCAGCGGGCCGTGCGCTCGCAGGAAGCCTTGGCATACGGATAGGTCGCCGGATTCTCTACGCACTCGTCGAAGGCCATCGCAATGTCGGAGCCGAGATTTGACTGAATCCGCATGCTCTCCTCCGGCCCCATGAAGATCTTCCGTCCGTCAAGATGCGAGGCGAAATGCACGCCCTCCTCCTTGATCTTCCGCAGACCCGCGAGGGAAAATACCTGGAACCCGCCGGAGTCCGTCAGGATCGGCCCGTCCCACGTCATGAACTTGTGCAGACCGCCGAGCTTTTTGACCACTTCATCGCCTGGACGAAGGTGCAGGTGATATGTGTTGGACAGCTCGACCTGCGTCCCAATCTTCTCCAGATCCGCCGCGCTCAGCGCGCCCTTGATCGCGCCCTGCGTGCCGACGTTCATAAAGACCGGCGTCTGCACCGTCCCGTGCGGACACGTAAAGACGCCCCGCCGCGCGTTTCCCTCTTTTTTAATGACCTGAAACATCCGTCCCCTCCTCTGTAAGCCCATCGGCGATGAACATCGCATCGCCGAAGCTGAAAAACCGATACCGTTCCTGCACTGCCGTTTCGTACGCGTGCAAAATATGCTCTCGGCCCGCAAACGCGGACACCA
>USDP01000245.1 GCA_900553545.1 uncultured Eubacteriales bacterium
GGCATCCTTCCAGAGGATCGTGGCGCAGCCCTCCGGGGAAATCACGGAATAGACCGCGTTTTCCAGCATCCAGACGCGGTCGCCCGCGGCGAGCGCCAGCGCACCGCCGCTCCCGCCCTCGCCGATGAGGATGGAGAGCACGGGCGTTTGCAGCGCGCTCATCGTGGTCAGACATTCGGCGATGGCCTCGCCCTGGCCGCGCTCCTCCGCGCCGACGTTGCAGCCCGCGCCGGATGTGTCGACAAAGCAGACGACCGGGCGTTGGAATTTTTCGGCCTGCCGCATCAGGCGCAGCGCCTTGCGATAGCCCTCGGGCTGCGGCGCGCCGAAGCCGCGTTGGACGCGCTCTTTGGCGGTATGGCCCTTTTCAATCGCAATCACCGTCACCGGCGTCGCGCCGAGGTAGGCCAGGCCGCCGACGATGGCTGGGTCGTCCGCGTAGCGGCGGTCGCCGTGCAGCTCAAAAAAGCCGTGGAATACATTCTGTAGATAGTCTATGCCCGTCGGGCGCTTGGCCCCGCGGGCAATGCGGACGCGCTCATACGCCGTCGCCATGGCTCAGCCCTCCTTCGTGCATTGCAAGCAGCTGCGAAACGGTCTCCTTCTGCTTCGCGCGGGGGACGATGCTGTCCACAAAGCCGTGGGCGAGCATGCTCTCCGCCTTCTGGAAGCCCTTGGGCAGCGGCTTTTTCGTCGTCTGCTCGACGACGCGCGCCCCAGCAAAGCCGATGCCCGCGCCGGGTTCGGCGAGGATGACGTCGGCCTCCATCGCAAAGCCCATGGTCGGGTCGGTCAGCAGGGAAAGGTAGAAAAGGCCCGCGTCGCTGTGTCGTTTGACGGCGGCGCTGGTCTTCGCCATCTGCATGAGGGAGACAAGGCCCTCCTGCATCCGCGCGCCGCCGGAGACTGTCACGCCGATGACCGGAAGACGGTGTGCCAGCGCGTATTCAAACGTGCGTGTGATCTTTTCACCGACGGCGGCGCCCATGCTGCCCATCATGAAGTACGGCTCCATCAGGAACAGGGCGCAGGGATGGCCGCTGATGCGGCCGGTGCCGCAGACAACGGCCTCCGGCTCTTTGCTCGAGGCTCGGACCGTCTCGATCTTCTCCGCGTAGTTCGGGAAGCCGAGCGGGTCGCCGGTGACGACGTCCGCAAACAGCTCGGTAAAGCTCTCGCGGTCGGTCAGGTAGTGGAGCCGCTGGCGGGCGCTCATGCGGAAATGGTAGCCGCAGGGGCAGGTATTATAGTTGCTCCAGAGCGTGCTGATCGGGATGTCCCGGTGGCAGTTGGGGCAGTTCTTTTCCGGCTCGCTGGCGTCCGACTGCACGGGCGCGACGGAGCGTCCGCCGGATTCCAGCTCGTTTTTCGGCTGGAAGAGAAAGTTCAGAAACGGCATAATCAGCCCTCCATCATGGTCAGGTCATAGCGGCCGGAGGAAAAGCGCGGATCGGAGATGATGCGCAGCTGCTCGGCGATGTTGGTCTCGACGCCGTCGATGACCAGCTCACAGAGCGCGGCGCGCATCTTGCGCAGGGCCTCTTCGCGCGTGGCGGCGTAGACGATCAGCTTGCCGACGAGCGAATCGTAGAACGGGCTGACGGCGACACCCTGCACGAGGTAAGTGTCGAAGCGGACGAACGGGCCGCCCGGTACGTGCAGCAGCGAGACCGTCCCCGGCGAGAGGGCGTTAATCCGGCATTCGATGACCGCGCCCTTCATCGGGATGCCCGTCTGCGAAAAGGGCAGGCTGACGCCTGCCGCGGTACGGATCTGCCATTTGACAAGGTCGACGAGGGTGAGCATCTCGCTGACCGCGTGCTCGACCTGAAGGCGGACGTTCATCTCCATGAACCAGAGGTTCCCGTCCGGGTCGCGCAGGAATTCAAGCGTGCCCGCGCCCGTATAGCCGATGGCTCGGACGGCGTCCGCCACGGCGGCAAAGAGCGCTGTGCGCGTCTCGCTGTCGACCGCAGGGGAAGGGGATTCCTCGAGCAGCTTCTGGTGGCGGC
>USDP01000246.1 GCA_900553545.1 uncultured Eubacteriales bacterium
GGCCCCCTCTGTATAGAGGGGGCCGCCTGATGTTAAATGGTTTCGACCTTGATGAGGTTGGTATTGCCGGAGGTGCCGTCGGTGATGCCGCCGGTCATGACGACCTTGTCGCCCTCGCGGAGCTGGAGCGTCTGCTGGGCGACGCGCTGCGCATGGTAGAACAGGACGTCGATGGACTTGAACTGCTCGCTCAGCACCGGGATGACGCCCCACGAAAGGGCCAGCTTATACCAAACGCGCTTGTTCGTGGCCATGCCGATGATGTCCATCGGCACGCGGAAGCGCGAGACCATCCGCACCGTCCGGCCGGACAGCGAACTGACGACGATGCACTTCGCGCCGATGTCGATGGCCATGCCGCACGTCGCGTGCGAGATGGCGTCGAGCAGGCTGTTGATCTTGAAATCCGCTTTGCGGAAGCGCTTTTCATAGTTGATGTGCTGCTCTGTTTCGCTGACGATGGCGGCCATGGTCGCCACGGACTGCACCGGGTATTTGCCCGCGGCGCTTTCGCCGGAAAGCATGACGGCACTCGAGCCGTCGTAGACGGCGTTGGCCACGTCGGAAATTTCCGCGCGCGTGGGGCGCGGGTTGTGAATCATGGATTCGAGCATCTCCGTCGCCGTGATGACGCGCTTGCCAAGCAGGCGGCAGGTGGTGATGAGGCGCTTCTGGATGGCGGGCAGCTCGGTGAACGGGACCTCGACGCCGAGATCGCCGCGGGCGACCATGATGCCCTCGCAGACCTGACAGATTTCGTTGATGTTGTCGACGCCTGCGCGGTTTTCAATCTTCGCGATCACGTCGATCTTCTCGCCGCCGTTGGCCGCAAGGAAGTCCTTGAGGTCGAGCACGTCCTGCTTGCAGGAGACGAAGGAGGCCGCGATGAAGTCTACCTCATTTTCAATGCCGAACAACAGATCGGCTTTGTCCTGCTCGCTGAGGTAGGTCTGCTTGAGGACCTTGTTCGGGAAGCTCATGCTCTTCCGGTTGGACAGTTCGCCGCCGACCTCGACGCGGCAGTGGATGTCCTCGCCCTCGACGCCGAGCACCTCGAAGATGACGAGGCCGTTGTTGACGAGGATCTTGTCGCCCGGGTTCATTTCCTGCGCGAGGCCCTTGTAGCTGACGCTGACGATGCCCTCGTCGCCCTCGATGTCGCGGGTGGTGAATGTGAAGGTGTCGCCGTCGTTCAGCGTGATCTTCCCGTTTCGGAAGGTGCGGATGCGGTATTCCGGGCCTTTCGTGTCGAGCAGGATGGCGATTGGGAGGCCCAGCTCTTCCCGGACGGAGCGGATCATGTCGAGCTTTGCCTTCTGCTCCTCATGCGTCCCGTGGGAAAAGTTCAGCCGCGCGACGTTCATGCCTGCGCGGCACATGTCGGCGAATACGGCGCGGTCGCTGCTGGCCGGGCCGATGGTACATACGATCTTGGTTTTTCTCATTGCTGTTTTGCTCCTCTGTTATCCGTGCGTCTGCCCTGCGCGTCCGGCCAGCTGACCGAGCCGCCGCAGCGTGTCCCAGATCCATAATAATATCGCCATATCCGCATCCTCCTAACCATATCATCAAAAATGTAAGGCAAGGCCGCGCAGATCATACAACATTCGGCGGGAGATTTTGGATCAGAAAATCTACCGAAAAGAAAAAGGGCAGAACCCGGTGGTTCTGTCCTGAAAATACGCCGGTTTTCCGGCGGCCGATGCGAATAGAGCGCGGCCTTGCGCTCTATGACAGACTCCACCACTCGCATCAACGGCCCTTATTCTAGCACTGCCCCTGCGGAAAGTCAATGCGGAAGGGCGTTAAAAAAACAGGAAGTTCCGGCGGCAATTTCCACACTTTTTCACAAAATTCGAATCGCCTGTTCTATGCTATGTGCGATGGGGGAGATGGGTGCAAGGAGGAATGAAGCGGCATGTGAAAGGCCCCCGCGAATCAGGCGGGGGCCTTTGCGGATGAAGGGTTCAATTCTGGGCGTAGCGCGAGAGGAACTGGCGGG